>JAFGJA010000436.1 GCA_016929355.1 Anaerolineae bacterium
AGTATACAATCTATACAAAGTCATGCGGCTGCCATCAGCCACGAATTTTCGATTGTCAGCCAGGGCGGGAGGGGGATGATGGTCACGTTAAAAGGAACACTGACCGATGACTGACGAACATGCGGCTGGTAAACCAACCGGAAAATCGCCCGCCAAGATCAAGATCGTCCTGGTCGATGACCACATTAAGATTCACCGCGCGATCAGCGTGGCGATTGAATTCTGGGATGACCTGGAACTGGTAGGGCAGGCCAGCAACGGCGAGGAAGCGATCCAACTCTGCGCCGACTATCAGCCCGATATTGTGCTGATGGACGTGATCATGCCCGGCATGGACGGGATCGAAGCCACACGCGCGATCACCCAACAATTTCCCCAGATCAAGGTATTGGCGCTTTCCAGTTTTCAGGATGAAGACAGTGTGCGGGCGATGATGGAAGCGGGCGCGGTGGGCTATCTCATCAAAAGTTCGTCCATTGATGATCTGGCGCAAACGATCCGCACGGCGCACGGTGGGACGGCGGTTTTTTCGTCTGAAGTGACGCAGGTCTTGCTTCGATCTACCACCCCTTCCGGCCCCCGCCATGATTACGGTTTGACGCCGCGCGAAACCGAAGTGCTAAAACTGATGGTTGAAGGCTTAAATAATCGCCAGATCGCGGAGGCGCTGGTTGTCAGCCAATCCACCGCAAAATTTCACGTCAGCAGCATTTTGAGCAAACTCCAGGTCGAAAGCCGGATCGAAGCGGTTGCGTTAGCGGTTGAACAAAACCTGGTCACCTGACCAGGGGGAAAACTCCCCACATCACCAGCAGTTTTCCGCGTAGGTTTCTCCTATAATGGACCTATGCAGAAAGCAGGTGATGTGATGTCCCCGATTCGTGTGTTGCTGGTAACGGCTGATTCAACCATAGAACATTCAGTCATCACTGCTGTTGAACAAACCTCAGATATGATCATTGCGGCGCAAGCGGCGACTGGTCCCGGTGCGCTGCAAGTTTGCGAAGCCACGCACCCGGATATGGTCATTTTAGATGCGGATCAGACGGGGCTTAAGCTGGCTGAGATCACGCGCGCGATTCGGCAGAATCATCCCCAAACGAAAATTCTTGTATGCGCCCATACCCCGGCCCAACTGGATACGGTGCTGAAGGCGGGCGCGCATAGTTATTTGTTGAACAACACGCTGCCCGAAGATTTAGTCGCCGCTCTGCACAGTACACACGCTGGCAAAACAGTCATCTCTTTAGACATTATCCACCATTTGTTAGGGTTTCCTGACAATTCTTCACAGAATTTTCACAGTTAGTAAGAATTCCTTCCTAACCCTGGTCACATGGCTAGGTCAAACTACCCCAAATACTCCCCACCTCACCAGCAGATTAACCAACCCAATCTATATATAATACACTTGACAACGTTAACACACGATTTCTTAGGTGAGCCGTATTTCATGGAAACTCAACTCAAAAATAAGCCGCTCCATACCCCGCAGTGGAAATTGATTGAAGCGATTCAAACTCGCTGGGAATCGCTCACAAAGCCGAGTGTTACTATTGATGATAAAGAGGAAATACGGCGGAATCGGTTGTTATCCACCATGCTGCTCGTCGTGGCTATGGTGGGGGGCGTAGTCCTCGCGCAAATCATTATTCTCCGGCCAGCAAGCCTGACGGAGCCGGATACGATTTTTGCATTGGTTTCGTTGGTCATTTTGTTTGGTCTATATTTTGTGAATCGGGCGGGCCACACGAATATCGCGGCGGTGGTGTTCATTAGTTTAACCGGCATTTTATTTGTCTTGATGCCCTTTTTGGAAAACAGTCGCCCCACGCTGCTTTACTTCAGCATTGTGACGATTATCTTGATCGGCACATTCTTTTCATTGCAGCGTTTGATAGTGAGTGCTGCTGTAATCCTGGTTGTCATGGGCGTGCTGCTGCAAGTCTCGCCGTGGTTGGACTCGACGGGGCACAAGCAAGTGATTGAAGCCCTGCAATTCATGGCGTTTGCTATTGCGGTTGTGGTGACGTTTATCAACCATCAAAACGCGGTTGAGCGTATCCGTCGCGCCGAACTCGAAGACGCCAACGCTCAACTCCGCGAATCGGAAGTGCTGCTCGAACAACGGGTGCAAGCGCGCACGCGCGATTTGACGGTGGCTTCGGATGTGTCACGCCGCACCACAACGGTGCTTGAGATTGACACGCTGCTGCCGCAGTTGAGTACGCTGACCCAGCAGGGATTTGATCTGTATGGCGTTTCGATTTACCTGCACGATCCTGCGACAGGGATACTGCGCCTCGCGGCTGAAACCAACGTTGATGACCGCACCGCCGACAATACGAATGTCGTGATCCACATCCATGATCAATTGGGCCTTATTCCGCAGGCCGCGCGCAAACACGAAGCGGTGGTGATTGGTGACACGGAGCAAACCGCCGTTTTCCGGGCCAATCCCGCGTTGCCTGCTACCCGCTCGGAAATGGTCGTGCCCATGCTAGTAGGCGATCAACTGGTGGGCGTGTTGGATTTGCAATCACGACAGGCGAATCGGTTCAGTGAAGAAGACAAATACATTATCACGACGCTGGCCGAACAGATGGCGATTGCGGTGCGTAATGCGCAGTTGTTCCAGGAAGTGGAAACCGCGCGGCGTGCTGCTGAAACCGCCAACGAAACGAAATCGCGCTTTCTGGCGAATATGTCGCACGAATTGCGCACGCCGCTTAACGCGATTCTCAATTTCACCGCGTTCGTGGCTGATGGGGTGTTGGGCGATGTTAACGAGGAACAGGTCGAGGTATTGCAAGAATCCATTGCGAGCGGTAAGCACCTGCTCAGCCTGATCAATGATGTGTTGGACATCACCAAAATTGAAGCAGGCATGATGGAACTGTTCATCGAGAAGGTGGACATCCATGCGGAATTGACCTCGGCGGTGTCCGTTGGGCGCGGGTTGATCAAGGAAAAGCCGATTAAGTTACTGACTGAGATTGCTGACGATTTGCCGACCACCTACGGCGATAAACGTCGTTTGCGCCAAGTGTTCCTCAACTTGATCTCGAACGCGGCGAAATTTACCAGCGAAGGTGAAATAACCATCACCGGGCAGCGTTGGGAAGATGGTGTTGAAGTCATAGTTAAAGATACCGGGATGGGCATTGCGCCGGAAGAACATCACAAAGTCTTCGAATCCTTCAAGCAAGCCAAGCACGATCTGACGGGTACGGTGGGAACCGGGTTAGGGATGCCCATCACCAAGTATTTTGTCGAGATGCACGACGGCCAAATCTGGTTTGAGAGTCAGCTAGGCGCAGGCACAACATTTTACGTGCGTTTGCCGCAGCTCAGCCAGCAAGACGCCGAAAAGATCAACGAACTGGCCCAGATGGACCAGTCATGTGCCGATTAGGAAGACGGCGAAGGGCGACGATGATGGCGGATCAAGACCTCTCATTTCTCTATATTGAGGATCACCCGGCTAGCCGGCGCGTCATGCAGCTTTTGCTTGATGTGATGGGGTATTCGAATCTGACTCTGATCGAACACACACAGGACATTATCGCGCAGCTTGAACAAACGAAAAAAGATTTTGACGTGATCTTCCTCGATCTGCACCTGAGTCCGCTTGATGGGTTTGAAGTGCAAAAGCTGCTGCGCGCGCACAACCGGTTTGGTCAGGCTAAGATCGTGGCGCTGACCGCCAGTGTGATGCCGAATGAACTCCACACAGTCCGCCAAAATTTTGACGGATTGATCGCCAAACCGCTCAATTACGATACATTTTTCGGGTATGTGACCCGCATTTTAGCGGGCGAACCAGTGTGGGAAACAAGCTAACCATGTTTATCGCTAAAAGCCTTGATGAGTTAATTGCCGATTTAAACCAACCGAATCCGATCATCCAGTTAAGTGCCCAGAAACAACTCATTCGCCTGGGGCATACGGTGATTGACACCCTGTTGGATACTTTGTATACGGGCAGCGATGCGCAGCGTGCGCACGCAGCTATCGTTTTGGGCAAGCTGCGTGATCGGCGCGCCCTGGACGCGCTGCTTGAACTGCGCCACCATGACAATTTGCTCATCCGCATTGACTGCGCGAAGGCGCTAGGCGTAATCAGAGGTGCGCACACGGCGGCGGCGCTGATTGATTGGTTAGCCGTTGAAGAGAATGTGTTAGTGCAGACGGCGATTGTGCAGGTGTTGGCTGAAACCCGCTTGCCCCAGATTTATATCCCCCTGGTCAAAGCGCTGACGCATACGCCTAGCCCCAGTTTGAAGTATCTGATCATTCGTATTTTAGGCGATCTCGGTGACACTCACGCGGCAGAGGTGATTTTCCCCTACGTTGACAGCACCGATCATCATATCCGGCGCGAAGCTATCCGCGCTTTGGAAAAACTTAGCCCCAACACGGAGAACAAGCGCGAATTATGAAGAATGGACAACAACCTCGTTTTCTCTATGTTGAAGACGATATGCGCAGCCGCATGGTAGTCAAGATGATGTTGACTAAAGTCATGCAGTATACCGACGTGACGATCTTCGAGGACAGCGCCAATTTTATGGATCGCGTCAAAGCGCTGCCGCAGGTCCCCGATGTCATTTTTCTGGATGTGCAGATCGCGCCACACGATGGATACGAAATGATCGCCATGCTGCGCAGTGATCCCGCTTACCAGGATACGATCATTATCGCCATGACCGCCAATGTCATGTCACATGACGTGGAAAAATTGCAGCGAGTGGGTTTTAGCGGCCTCATTGGTAAACCGATACTCAAGGAAAATTTTCCTGACCTGATAAACAAGCTGCTCAACGGTGAAGCGGTCTGGTATATACCCTGAGAGATAAAAATAGATCAGAGGGAGATAAGAACGACATGCATTTGGACGGTAAACGGGTGTTTGTGGTGGAAGATGACGCCAAGAATCTGGCGATTATTGCGGTGACTCTGAAAAAACACGGCGCAATCGTGATTCAGGATGCCTGGAATTCCGGGTCGGTTGACATGCTGATGAAATATCGGCCCATCGACATTATCCTGATGGATTTGATGCTGCGCGGTGGTCGGAGTGGTTATGATATTATTGATCAAATTCGCGCCGAACCTAAACTGGCTGACATTCCGATTGTTATTGTGAGTGCATCGAATGCCAGTTCGGAAATGAACCGGGCGCGTCAGAAGGGTTGTCAGGGGTACATCGAAAAACCCATCGACTACCATACCTTTGCCCGCTCAGTGGCCGATGTCATTGCCGGGCAAGAGGTTTGGGGCAGTGAGTATTCTCTTTAAGTATCCGAATTCATCGACAAGGAAAAGATCATGGCTGATTTTGAGGGCGTTCAGGCGCTTATTATCGAGGACGATCAAACCAGTATCAACGTCCTCACCCGGTTATTGGATCAATTGTCTGTTGGGGCTGCCGTGATTCAGGACACCGCGCAGGCTGAAATAAGCTTGCGCGAAGTGGCGCGGCCCGATGTTATCTTTCTCGACCTGGAGATGCCCGCGTTGAATGGCTATAACGTACTGCAACTCATTCAAAAGGACGAGTTTTTTAACGATGTGCCCGTTGTCGCTTATACGACACATATCAGCCACATGAACGATGCGCGCCGCGCTGGATTTAACGGCTTCCTGGGAAAACCGCTCGATAAAAACCAGTTTCCCGATCAATTGGCGCGGATTCTGAATGGCGAATCGGTCTGGGAAGTGCCGTAAACCGGGCTACGCTTAGTTGTAAGTTATAAGTAATCAGTTTTTAGAACTGACGACTTAAAACTGATCACTTCGAGTTTATTTGCCCCCCAATGATGAGTATTCTCAGGGGATAATTGCAAGAAGTGTCCCGAATCATTAATTTCGACTGCTTCGCTCCTCCGGGAGCCTGGGGAAGAGTGAGGGATGACTCGTTAGAGCCATCCCTCCTCATTATTTTGATCCTGATTAGCCCCTAAACTGATTTTCAAGCCAGGTCTTCAGATCGCCCGTGATCGGAAACCGATCCGGCCAACCCGCCTCAGCAAACACATTTTCATAGCGACAGGTGATCAGATCATTGATCGACGGGGGGCGTTTTTCCGGCGCGTGATCGGCGTAGAGGTGCAGGGGGTAATTGTACCGGCGCGGCAGTTCGATCAGATCCGCTGGGGCAAATTTCGCCATGACCACACCCGTCAGAATCGCCTGATGCACAAAAATGCGGTACAGCACATGCTGCTCGTAAAACGCTGTAAAGCGCTCATCAAGAAACAGCGCCGCAAACTGATCGCACCACGCTTGCAGCAGCCCATCGGCGGGCTTGGTCGCCATGAATCCGGCGTTGATGTAGGGGCGAATTGCTTCATCACCGACAATCGTCCGCATGGAAAAAACGTGATCGGGCGGCACTGCGCACGTTTCGTAGACCAGCGACCAGAACGCATCAAGCGGCTTGTCGATCCGCGAACCGATCAAGCGGTGATGCACCGGGCAATAACCCAGGTGTTTTTCTGCTGGGATCAGCAGATCGCCCGGTTCCTGGATGAACAACACATCCGAATCCAGCCAGATCAGATGTTTGATCTGGTAAGTTTGGGCCAGCGATTCGACCAGGGCGGCAGCAAAGACTTTGGCCGCAAAGGGAAATTGCCGCGCGTCCGCGTCAACGTCGCAGGGCACAACGAGTACGCCCTGGGGGGTGAGGGCGGCCTGATCGTCATGCGAGAATAGCTGTTCCCCACGCGGAACCATCAACCAGATCGGCGACTGGGCCAAGCTCCCGCCAAACGTGCGCAAACTGCGTATCAAGACTAACGCCTGTTGCGCATTGGCTGGCATACAGGCAAATAAAATTTCGCTCATTTTTGTTTCCTTAAAAATTCATGATAACGCATTCAATTATACGCAACGACGCGGCACGCAATGCTACAATCTGCGCAGATGTATTGCTGGTATGTGAAATAAGCGAAGCAAAGGATTCGATCATGGCAACTACAACGCTCGGCGGCGGTTGTTTTTGGTGTTTGGAAGCGGTGTATGATGAACTCAATGGCGTGACGGATGTCGTTTCCGGGTATGCCGGCGGGCAGGTGACAGACCCGACCTATAAGCAGGTCTGCTCCGGCACAACGGGCCACGCGGAAGTGGTGCAAATCACGTTTGATCCGGCGGTGATCAGTTTCAAGGACATTCTCCAGGTGTTTTTCACCATCCACGATCCAACGACGCTCAACCGGCAGGGTGCAGATGTGGGCACGCAGTATCGTTCAGCTATTTTTTACCACTCACCGGAGCAAAAAGCCATCGCGGAACAGGTGATCGCGGAGATGACGGCGGCGGGCATCTGGGATGATCCGCTTGTGACCGAGATCACGCCCTTAGACACTTTCTATGCGGCTGAAGCGTATCACCAGGACTACTTTGCGAACAATCCGTTTCAGGGATACTGCCGGGTGGTGATTGCGCCAAAAGTGGCGAAGTTCCGGCAAAAGTTTATGGATAAACTGAAGGCATGAGCGGAAGGGTGGACCAGCGTGTCCACCTGAAGCGACTTGTTATATGTTGTGCTCGGCGCAACTCTACACATACATTGGTGTTTTTTCCTAATATGAACTTTCGTGAAATAATCCGCTTGTGGTTTGAACTTTGACAAGCGCGCACATATATTAGCGCCAAGCTGCTGGCAATAGAATCAACTTGCTTATTAATTATGGCTATTTTAGTGACCATGCACGAGTAAGATTGAACACTGCGCTATATTCTAACTATATTCTAACTAAATTATAATATCATTATCTGAACAATTGATATATGCTATAAATAATAGTTTTGGAATAAAAATATATGAATTTTTTCCTGACTAATCTTAACAATTAGTATAGCGGGATTTACGTTTAGCTGATATAATGATAATGGGGTAGTGGTTTTATTGGAAAAACAGAGGGCCAAATAATATTTTTGTGGGTAGACCCACCTGTTTGTATATGAGAGGAATGACTATCATGGCGAGTCCGTTCGAGACACCGGTGGAACAAGTCGCCACACTTGAGTATGGTGAATTTGAAGACCAGATACGTGATAAACCGATCGTGATCCTGTATCCTCGACACCGCAGCCGGGGCGCATTGCTTTCGATGGTGATGCAATATTATGGTCAACATATCATTTACTATAATCTGGTAGATGAACAGCCATTGCGCGAGTGGTTAGCTTCGATGATCAACAGCGCGATTTTTCCAGTGGGTTTCGATCAAACTCGCGCCGCGTTGGATCACAAAGCTGAACCAGAAGATTTGGCGGCTGCATTTGGGGCTGATTTGAATGCGCTGCGTTCGAACCCCTACATACTGTTACTTGATCAATTTGATAAACTGCAATTTGATAAGGCCGCAGATCGCTTCTTCCGTGAACTGCCCGTTCATCTGAACAAGGTTCAAATCGGGATCAATGCCAGATTGCTGGGCTTACACCCCTGGAATGATCTGGTCCTGGCTGGTCAAGCGACAGTGGTGGGTGATGAAACGGCGATGGGTGGCAGCACCTATGGCGATGATCCCGCGTTGGGCCAACTGGAAGTATTTGCCCTATCGGGTGGGCATGTCTACATTGATGGGCAGCCCGTGACCAGTTGGGATGGTTCACTTCCTCGTCATCTGTTTTACTATTTCGTTGATCATCCGATGATCACGCGCGATGAAATTTTCGCCGTATTCTGGCCTAAGATGTCCGTCAAAGAAGCAACCAACGTTTTCCACGTCACCAAGCGCAAGATCAGCGAGCGGTTGGGGCATGAACTCACCAATTATTCGAGTGGATTTTATATCCATTCGCCGCGCCTGAACATTCACTACGATGCCCAGTTGTTCGAAGATGCCGTCGATCAGGCGATTGAAGATGAAGACAACGCGCCGTACCTGTGGTACAAGGCGATCCAGCTTTACCGGGACGAATATCTCCCCTACATCAACATGCCCTGGGTTAACGAACGCCGCGAAGCATTGCAGCATAAATATGCTCGCGCGCTGATCGGTCTGGGCCGGTTCCATCGGGGCTTGAATGAACTCGATGCCGCGTTGGGGTATCTGCTGCGCGCGCTGCGGGAAAAGCCGGACTGGGAAGATGTGCATCAAGACGTGATGATGATCTACTCCCAGCAAGGCCGGATCGATGATGCGCAGCGTCAATATACTCAACTCACAAAAACGCTCCAGAGTATGTTTGGCATTAAGCCCTCGAAAGATACGATCCGTCTGTATGAGGTGATCACAGCCGTCTAGCGCCAATGTTTTACATCCTATATACTAAGCAACGCCGACAAAACGGCGTTGTTTTTTGTTCGAGTACTTTTTTGTCTATACAATCGGCTGATGAGGCACTTGTGAAAAAGCGACTCCAAACTACGCCCCCCGATAAATTTGCGCGCCAGGTCTCAGACGGGGCCGTGACATTGACGGTTGAGGCCACTAAGGATAATAGGCTGCGTAAGTCAATCCGGTGGACACTAAAACAGGAGACGATCCAGGTCCGGTTTCCGGCGCACATCAGCACAGCAGAGTTGGATCGGTTGCTGGAAGACATCATTGACCGTGTTCGCAAGCAGCGCGCTCGCGCCCGCCAGCAAAACGATGACGATCTCGAACAGCGTGCCCAGGCGATCAATACCCGCTATTTTCAAAGCGAGTTGCAGTGGCACACAATTCGTTGGGTCGGGAATATGAAACGCCGCCTGGGAAGCTGTACCGAGGGCGGCACTACCGACGGCGATATTCGCATCAGTGACCGGATCAAGCATTGGCCGGACTATGTGATTGACTACATCGTGGCACATGAATTAGCGCATCGCAAATATCCGAATCACAGCCGCGCCTTCTGGGATTATGTGGCGCGTTACCCGCATACCGAACGCGCCAGAGGCTTTATTGACGGGATCGCCTTTGCCGAAGGTGACGATCCCGAAGCGTTGATCTAGTAGGTCGTAATCCCATACACCCCCCAATCACCCATCCGCCCGGTAATGCACCACAATATCGCACGGTTTGAGCATAGTCCCATTGCGCAACTGCACCCATAACCGGATCGCGTAAAAGCCTGCCGGTTGACCGGTGAGTGAAA
>JAFGJA010000437.1 GCA_016929355.1 Anaerolineae bacterium
CCTGCTAACCAATTGTCATTTGGCCCGGTGACATAAGTTTTTCTCTGGCCCACTGTCGGGAATTGATCGCCAAAAATGGCTTGATTGCGCCGGATACGATCACATAATGATTCCAGAATTGTTTGTAAATCAGGTGATAACGTCATATATCGGGTTACGCTCCATTGCCCGTATTCGGTCCGCCAAACGCTGCTGGATACGATCCCAGCATTTTGACCATTGATGCTTGCCGCAGCAGATCGACCAGCGCGGCTTCTGCGCCGGGATCGCGCCAGTGACCCTCAAAATCGAGCAGGAACCAGTATTGCCAGGGGCGTCCGCGCAAAGGCCGCGACTCGATCTTGGTCAGGTTGATGTTGCGCAGAGCGAATGCGCCCAGACAATCATAGAGCGCGCGGGGTTTGTGGCGCACCGCGAAGATCAGCGAGGTTTTGCTTGGATCGCGGCGTTGCGCGTCCTCCACGCCGATGGCAAAGAAGCGCGTCGAATTCTGCCCCGGTTCGTCTTCCATGTTGACTTCGACTGTTTTGAGTCCGTAGCGTTTTCCGGCTAACGCGCTCGCCAGCACCGCCGTGTTGGGTTCAGGCTTTTCTGCGAGGGCTTGCGCTGCGCCTGCCGTATCATACGCTGCTACCGCTTCCCACCCGCGCCGTTGCAGCGTATCGGCACATTGTGCCAACGCCTGCGGGTGTGATTTTACGCGCTGAATATCTTCGACTGCCATATCTTCGGGCACGAGCAGTTGATGCTCAATCGGCAGCAGAATTTCCGCCTGCACGCGAAAATCGTGTTCGGTCAACAACTCATACGCTCCGGCGACTGTGCCCGTCAGCGCATTTTCAACGGGTAACATGCCGTGTGTAGCTTTACCACGACGGATTGCGTCAAAAATATCCGCGAAATCCTCGCAGGGCAGCGTGGTCACATCATCGCCAAAATGACGATGGATTGCTTCTTCAGAATACGCGCCATGTGTGCCCTGAAAGGCTACAATTCGTTCGTTCAAGATTAATTCTCCTCGCGTGCCAATAATGCCTCTAATGCCAACTGATACCCAATCCAGCCCAGGCCGCAAATCTGCCCCATACATACCGGCGCGATCAGCGATTTATGCCGGAAGTCTTCCCGCGCATGAACGTTCGAGAGATGAACCTCGATAGTCGGGATTTCAACCGCGCTCACCGCATCGCGCAGCGCCACGCTGGTATGCGTATATCCGCCGGGATTGAAAATCACACCTTCCGCCCAACCGCGTGCCTCGTGCAGCGCATCGATCAGCGCGCCTTCGTGGTTACTCTGCACAATACGCAAGGTCGCGCCATACAGCTTAGCATAATCGCTGAGTCGTGTGTTGATGTCATCCAGCGTCATACTACCGTAGACTTCTGGCTCGCGCGTGCCAAGCAAGTTCAGATTTGGGCCATGTAAGACGAGAATATTCATTTCACTTGCCATCTCCGAAATAATCCCATGAAACGGGTACATCCATATAGATCGTCACAAAATCAACCGTGTCTGGCAGATTCAAGATTGCGCTTTTGACCTGTTCGGCAGTTATCGCACTCGAATCAGATTGTCCTAAAACAGACTCATCCACATCGAATTCGTGTTCGATGTCTTCCATTATCCAATCATTGTCCCCTGGCTTAATGTATTTCCAGGATGTTCCCCCAAGAAACACGGCTCCGACTTGCTGCAAATCGTCAACAAGACGCAACATATCAGCAGTGTTGAGCAAAAACTCTGCGCCTTTTTCAAGCCCCAATGGGCGATACCTTATCATAACTTGCTGTAGTTCTTGCTCAGTCATGTTATTCCCGCACCTCTTCCAATACGGCGATGACCTCATCGCGTGTTACATCCGAAACAATCACCGGTTCGCCTACCGCTTTGATCAGCACAAACCGCGCCTGACCATCACGCCATTTTTTATCCGTGCCCATTGCCTCCCACAGATCGCCGGGATTCAGATCGGCGTAACGCACGGGCAAACCCGCCTCGATCAGCGTTACTTCGACATCTTCGACCAGACCGGGATCGCACAAACCGCGCCGTGCCGCAAGGTGGACCGCCGCCGCCATGCCAATCGCCACACCCTGACCGTGTTTATAACTGTAACCGCTCGCCTGCTCAATGGCGTGGCCGAAGGTATGTCCCAGGTTGAGATACGCGCGCATCCCGCTTTCGAGCCGGTCCTGCTCAACCACATGCTTCTTGACCAGCACCGCCTGCCGCAGCACATCGTCAATGGGTTCCGGGCCGTGTTTGCGTAGATGGTCAAGTAGCGTGGCATCGGCCAGAAAACCATGCTTGATAGCTTCCGCCATGCCGCATTGAAATTCGACTTCGGGCAGTGTTTTGAGCGTGGCGGTGTCTTCGATCACGGCGAGCGGGTCTTTGAACGCGCCGACCAGATTTTTCCCCTGCGGCATATCAACACCCACTTTACCGCCGAGACTCGCATCGACCATCGCTAGCAGACTCGTCGGAGCCTGGATATAGGCCACGCCGCGCATAAACGTTGCTGCGACAAAACCGGCCATATCCCCGATCACGCCGCCGCCCAAGCCGATCACCAGCGTCGCCCGATCCGCGCCTGCCGCGAACATCTGATCGTAAATCGTGCGCACCGTATCGAGTGTTTTGTGCTGTTCACCATCCGGCACGGTGATCAGAAACGCGCCGGGAAGCTGTGCCACCAGCGATTCCCCGTACAACGGCCCAACCGTCGTATTACTGATCACGGCGCAGCGTTTGAAGCCGCGTGCGCGCACAAAATCCGGCAGTACATTCGTCAGTGCGCCGGGTTGAATGACGACAGGATAGGCGAATTCGGCTCCCTGGATGGTGATGTGTCCCGCGAGGAGTTTGGCTACTTCTTCGCTTAATTGTTCGGTTGGTGGCGCTGCTGGTGCATTTTCTTCCATAACTGGATTATCTCCTCGGCGGCTGCTTCAGGACTCAACTCAGTAGTGTCGACATGATGCGGCAGGCTGGCGTAATGCGCTGCGCGGGATTCGAGCAGTGTGGACAATTTTTCGCGATCTACGCTGAATAGGGGCCGTGTCGGATCATCGCCCACGCGCTGAATGATCACGTCCAGATCGCAGGTCAGGCAGACGACCAGATCATGCGCTTCAAAGGTAGCTTGCACCGCCGGATTGATCAACGCGCCGCCCCCAACTGCGATCACTTGATGGCACAGCGCCGCCATATCCGTACAAACTACCGCTTCGAGCGCGCGGAACGCGGGTTCGCCATCCTGCGCGAAAATATCCGCGATGATTTTGCCCGCGCGTGCCTCAATGATCGTATCGGTATCGACCAAGCGCCAACCTAATCGTTCCGCGATAATTCGCCCAACAGTGCTTTTGCCGGTCCCCATAAACCCGGCTAACACGATGTTGCAGTGTTTTTGCCTTAGTTTTCCCTTTACGTCGGCCATCGCTCATCACTCCCAGGCATCGTAGCCGAAACGCCATGCGACATTGTTCATCGGCAGATCGGCGGGCCGACTCTGGCGCAGCGCGGCAAAACGCGGACGCATCTCATCCAGACTGTCGCCGCCGAGTTTGCGTAACAGTTCATCGGCTAACACGACGGCTACCATCGCCTCGATCACGGGCACAGCGCGCGGCGTGGCGCAAAAATCGCTGCGCTCGTAGATGGTCTGATCCGGTTCACCCGTCGCCAGATTCACGGTAGGGAGGGGTGTCAGCGTGGTACTGATCGGTTTCATCGCGGCGCGCACGA
>JAFGJA010000438.1 GCA_016929355.1 Anaerolineae bacterium
AACTTGGGGAAGAAGCCCTGGCAGTGCTCGAAGACATACACCCTGATCTGATCGTGCTTGACGTTATTATGCCGGAGATGAACGGTATCGAAGTTTGTAAACGCATCCGTGACAACCCACGCTGGAATGCTATTCCCATTATTTTTTTGACAGCTAAAGGCCGGCCTGATGATATGCTCAGTGGCTATGATGCCGGGGCAAATGATTATTTGGTGAAACCGTTTGATGTGTTAGATTTGCCGGAACGGATTACCAAATTGCTTAAATAGGGTAATAGGTTAGGTTATGCTTTAAACAGTCGTATTAAAAGGATAAACATTATGGCTGGGGTGCAATTTCTTCATAATGTATCTTTATTTGCGAATCTATCCATCACTGAACTCGAACCTTTGGCGCAGCGCTTTATCACTCGCAAATATCGCAACGGCGAGCGCGTGTTTGATCAAGGGAGTCCGGGCAACAGCTTATATATTGTCAAAGCGGGGTTGGTTAACATTGATGTGTTGACCAAAACCGGTGAGCGGCAAGTTATTGCCCAATATGGTTCCGGGCAAGCCTTTGGTGAATTTGGGTTGTTGGATGGATTACCGCGATCTGCCGGGGCGGTGGCGTGCGAACGTAGCGAACTGATGATCCTGACGCGGCCTGAATTCTTCATGTACCTCGAAAAATCGCCTGATGTGGCGATTAATCTGGTTGTGCTGCTGAGTCGCCGCCTGCGGTTTGCCTTACAGCGCGCCGAAGATGACATCATCGATCCGTCACCGCCGGTAGTCCGGTTAGCGCGGCTGCTGGTCAATTTAGTGGATCGTTATGGAAATCAGCAAGATAACGATCTGCGGCTTGCGCTGCGACTGACCCAGGGGGAGTTAGCGGGTATGATGGGGTGTCCACGTTCCGAAGCGGATGCGGCGCTGACCGTTTTGCGCGACAAGGGGTTGGTGGAGACGCATGGTTTGCAGATGATGATTCATAATCTGGCTGGGCTGCGCGCAGTGGCTGACCAATAGCTGATCATCATGATTGGATGCAGCACACGCATCCCGCGCAGGTTAAACGATTGACAAGGTACGGTCGTTATTCCGTGTCTTGGGGATCGTTTTCCTCGTCAATTTCCAGATCGGGTTTGGCGCGGCGCTGCACAAACGAATAAAACGGATAAGCCAATTTTTTCGGATCGGCCTGGCCTAGTTCGAGCGCGGCTTTATTCGCCTGTTCAAAATCCTGATGCATCCGTTCGACCATTTCAAGTTGATTGCTTGATGGTTCCAACGAGAACAACGCGATCAAGGTGGTGAAGCTGCCCGGCACAAAACAAAGCCATTGGCCGTTTTCCATTTCGGTGCTGCGCATTCCCGCTCGGAAGATTTCCGCCGCCGCCGAGCGATAACTACTGAGCATAGGAACGATCAATTCCGGTTCCACCGCAAATTCGCCCAGTGTTTCGATGGGCATCCCACTTTTGTTGAAATAGACGCTCATACCAACGGCTTTAGCGGTCAATCGCTTCTTGATGTGCAGCGTATCTTCCGAATCCTGGATCACATCGCGCCATAAGCTGGGGTCTGCTTCCGCGATCAGTTGGGCGACACGCATGATCTGGCGCTGATACCGGTCATATAGCTGGTGAAATTGAGTGCGATTGATCTCACCATTGGCAAACTCTTCAACCAGTTTGCTCATCTTTTGATGCACATGGGCGATAAATTCCTCGCCCTGCTTGATGTTCTCAGATGGTGAATTATGATTGGGCATACCGGGCGTGTCCCCCATGCGTTCTGCTCCTGAGTGTTAAAACGTTCTGATGTCTTCATTATAGCGGAGTCCAGGGCATTACGAAATTGAATCGATCTAATTTATCCTAACGATCTTTATACCCAGGACGGTAGACAGTGAGACAATGCCTGTGGTAGACTACGAATACTGATTTGCCGCAATTATATCTCAAATTGATACGGCGTTACACGTTGGAGCGTTGTGAATGTCAAATAACACGGGTGCTATTAAAATCGTGTGTATTGAAGATGATCCAGAAATGATCGATCTCGTCAAGCTCATCCTGACACGGAAAGGGTACGACGTAACCGGCGCAACCAATGGACCAGAGGGGTTAGCGGCGGTGAGTGCCGTCAAGCCCGACCTGGTATTGCTTGATTTGATGATGCCAGATATGGACGGGTGGGAGGTGTTCCAACGGATACGCGGCGACGACAGTATGAAAGATGTCCCGGTGATCGTCGTGACCGCGAAGGCGCAAAGTATCGACAAGGTGTTAGGGTTGCACATCGCCAAAGTAAATGATTACATCACCAAACCGTTCGGTCCATCTGAACTGCTATCGAGCGTTCTCCGTGTCTTGACTGAAGCCGGTATCGAAGCGAAAGAGGCTTCGCCGGATGGCAGCGACGGCGAGTAAACTTCGTAATAGTTTGACTTGATGCAACAGGTGTCCGCGATGACACCTGTTTTTGCGTGTGTTCCTGAGCTAGAATACGCGGCACAAACCTTCTAATTTACACAAGGATAAAAACACAATGCGAACGACGTTACAAGACCTGCTGGCCGCAGACGGGCCGATTGTCGCTGATGGTGGCATGGGCACGATGTTGCTGGCGATGGGTTTAGCGCGCGGCGAAGCGCCTGAACTGTGGAACGTTGAAAAGCAGGATGCGATCCGCCGTATTCACCGGGGCTATATTGAGGCCGGGGCGCAGATCATCCTGACTAACAGCTTTGGCGGGAATCGTTACCGGCTGGGGATGCACGATCTCGCCGAACGCACTGCCGAACTGAATCAGGCGGCGGCGGAACTCGCCTGCGCTGAAGCAGAAGCGGCGGCAAATCCGGTTGTGGTGGGCGGTTCGATGGGGCCAACCGGCCAGATGATCGCGCCGATGGGCACGCTCGCGTTTGCAGATGCGGTGGCCGCGTTTGAAGAACAGGCGCGCGGTCTGCTGGCGGGCGGGGTGGATGTCCTCTGGATCGAAACGATGTCCGATCTGGAAGAAGTCCGCGCGGCGGTTGAAGGGGCGCGTCACGCTGCGCCGGAGCTGCCGGTTGTCACGACGATGACATTTGATACCAAAGGCCGCACGATGATGGGGGTGACGCCGGAAAAAGCGCTCGCTACCTTAAACGGATACGGCGTGATCGCGCTTGGTGGAAACTGCGGCAATGGGCCGGATGAGATCGAAGGTGTGATCGAGAAAATGCATGGTGAAAATGCCGATGTGATCCTGATCGCCAAAGCGAATGCCGGATTGCCGAAAATGCGGGATGGCGCTGTCGTCTATGATGCGACGCCGGACGTGATGGGCGACTATGCCGCGCGGGTACAAGGCTTGGGCGCACGGATTATCGGGGCGTGCTGCGGTAGTACCCCCGATCACATCCGTGCGATTGCCGAGGCGCTCAAATAGCCAGGGGTGGCAGGTATTCGTTAATGCTTCACCTGCCGAGTAATGCAAATCGTGCTACACTAAGGCCATTGATTGGTCCATGATACAATGTGTTAAGGGGGCCTTATGCGAACAAGGCAAATCGTGACGTTTTTGTTGTGCGTGGTGATGGTTGGGACGGTCTTCGGCCTACCCGCTAACGTTCAGGCACAGGGCGGCAATTTACTGCGTAATGCAGATTTTGAAGGTAGTTTTGTGAATGTGGGCGGCGATTCAACGCTGCGCGTCGCCGAAAATTGGCAGCCCTGGTATGTCGAACACCAAGCCACTGACGCGGCAGGGATTAACTTGCAGCCGGAATATAAAGCTGCTGAAGCGTTCCGCGTCCATGCGGGTAGTGGGGCGCAGGAATACAATACCTTTTTTGCGACTCATACGGGCGGCATCTACCAGCGCGTGCCGGTTACGCCGAGTACGGAATTACAGTTTAGTATTTTCGTGTATATCTGGTCATCGGCCACGTATGAGAATCCCGACATCAGCATCGATCCTAACAATGTGATTGTGAATGTGGGGATTGATCCCTTTGGTGGGACGGATGGTACGAGCGCTAATGTGATCTGGTCGGCTGATGCCGAGTTTTACGACGAATATCGCCAACTCTCGGTCACGGCGACTTCGCAAAGTACCGCCGTGACGGTCTTTGTGCGCACGGCTCCCCTCGGTTTTGTGGGCACAAATAATGTGTACCTGGATGATGCGGCACTGCTGCCGTTGGGCATGGCGGCGACTCCGACCACACCCCCGACCAATACGCCGATCCCCACGTCGGATGTGCCGGTCCCCACACAGGAAGGAACGGTGACGCCGATCCCGACGATCATCCCCATCGCTACCCAACCGCTCGTTACGCAGCCCGCGATCACAACGCCTACCGCGACCCTGCCGGGGCAGTATAACAGCACGGTTCTGTATACGGTGGTGGCTGGCGATACCGTGTGGGAGATCGCGCGGCGCTTCGAGAGTACGGTGGATGCCATCATTGATGTGAATGGGTTGGATGCCACCGGCTTCCTGAGTATTGGACAAACCCTGGTCGTCCCGATCAGCGTTAATTACCAGCAGCCCGCTACTTTTACCCCGGTCCCGACGCAAGCGGCGGGTACAGGCGGTCAATATCCCGTAACCGCTACCGGGTCGTATACGGTGTTGGGTGGCGACACGCTGTATAGCATTGCCCGCAGCTTTAACACGACGGTTGAAACCCTGGCGCAGATCAACAATATCGTCAATCCCAGCCTGATTTACCCCGGTCAGGTGTTGACCGTTGCCAATACTGCGCCCGTCCAGGCGACGCCCACCCCCGTGCCCGTTCAGGCAACGGCAGTGCCGCAGGTGACGCCGGGCCAGCATGTGGTTCAGGTGGGTGAGAATCTGTTCCGTATCGCGCTGCGTTATAACATGACCTGGGATGTATTGATGCAGGCGAATGGCCTGTATAACCCGCATCTCGTTTTCCCCGGTCAGATTTTGATCATTCCGCAAGGGTAAGCGCATGAACGATTGGCGTGTAATCCGCAAAGCCAGTCCAGGTGAGGCCAGCGCAAGTGAGGTCAGTCGTCAATCAAATCAGATTGTGCTGGCCCGCGCCAAATGGTGCAAAAGCCTCTGGTGTCAGTTTAAGGGCCTCCAGATGCGGCGTAGTTTGCCGGAAGATGAGGGTTTGCTCTTTGATTTCCGGCGCGAAAGTGTGGTCGCTACCTCGATCCACATGTTTTTTGTCTTTTTTGCGATTGCGGCAGTGTGGTTGGATGCGGAAGGGCGCGTGGTGGATGCCAAGCTCGCTAAACCCTGGCGACCTGCCTATGCGCCTGCCAAACCTGCCCGCTATTTGATCGAAGCGCGGCCCAGTTTATTGGACCGCGTACAGATCGGCGATCACTTAACGTTTGACGAGGCAGCGCAGTAAAAAACTAGCGGTAGCCGAACACGTTACATCTCATCATCCGCGCTCTTAGCTGGTGTTTGATGGGGGGTCAGGGGCAGTGTGACTATAATTGTGGTTCCCTGGCCCTCTACACTTTCAAGCGTAATCTCGCCGTTGTAACGCTGCACCAGGGCATAAACGGTTGATAGCCCGATGCCCGTCCCGGTGATCTGGGCGCGTTTGGCATTTTTGGCGCGGAAAAATTCGCTAAAAACATTGGGGAGATCATCGGCGGGAATCCCGATGCCCGTATCGGTTACACTGACACGCGCTTGTCCCTGTTCTCGTAACACCGTGTAATCAATCGTTACGTCGCCGCCTTCCGGCGTGTACTTGATCGCATTGTTGATCAAATTGCCGAAGATGATGTTCAATCCGACATTGCCTGCCATAACAATCCCCGGCGCATGATCCAGATCACAATGCAGCGTGATCTGTTTTTGTTCGGCGTGAGGCCGCTCCTGCTCGATGATTTTGTCTAAATTGGTGCGGACGCTGTCCGGTTTGAGCGGCGCGTGTGCCGTACTTGCTTCACGGATGCGCGCTAACGTCAGCAAGTCATCCACCAGCGTACTCAGCCCTTCTAAGCGGCTGGTCACACGCGACAGAATCCCGGCTTGCTGCGGGCTGAGTTCGCCCGCGTAGCCCTGCTCAATATTGCGCATTAACGACAGGGCTGCGCCAAGCGGCGCGCGGAGTTCGTGTGTGGCAACGCGGACAAAGGTCGAACGCGCTTCGTACAGTTCGCGGATATGTTGTTCGCGTTGGCGTAAACGTTGGGCATTGCGGGTCACGAGTTCAGAAAGAACAAATACTGTCGATCCAAAAAAAGCCATTACTGCAAAAATATAGGTTGTATTTTTGTATAAATCTTCAGCCAGCCCTAAATCGGAGATCGTAACGTGTGGTAGCGTACCTGCACGCTCTAGCCACGCCAGCCCGCCGACGATGACAATTGCCAGCAGGATCAATCTGCGCGTTTGCCAGGGCAGCAAAATGGTCCCGGAGAGCGCCGCGTGAATCACGAAATAGATCAAGGTCGGGCTGGTGATGCCGCCAGTGAAATGCACCAGGGCAATCATCGCCAGCCAGTCTAAGATAACCTGACCCCAGGCCACTCGTTGAATGCGTGGCAGTGATTTGTCTTCTTCACGGCAGGCGAAAAAAAGGATGCTGTTATAGCTGAGGACTAACAGGCCGATGAGCAGCAGGGGTAAGGTGCGTAGCTCAATAGCTAGCCCATAGCGAGTAAAGAGGGTAGCGAACAAAATACCTAACCCAGCCACCCATCGCAATTGGATGAGTAACTGGGTATTTTGACATAGTTCTTCAAATGTTGGCTGCAAACCGCGTGTGTGTGTACTATCCTGTGTGCTATCCGTAGCCATCGAACCCCCATTCACTACCAAATAGAGCGCGCTTCCTCAGATCGATCATAGCAGATCAGAGCGGATTTAAGTATAACGCGCGGCAGCTTTTGAGGTAACGCGATTATGCCAAAGCTAAGTGAAACTATTTGAGCAGTTTTTCGATCTCACCAAGCAGGGTTTTGGGATCAATCGGTTTGTCGATGAAACCCTCTACAGGCAGATAGTCATCATCCGGGCCAAAGCGTAGCGGCGTTGTCTGGTGAACGGCGGTCACCATCACAATCGGGATTGCTTTATGTTCCTCTTTTGCCGCCGGCCCATGCAGCTTTTGCGCCAACTGGAATCCCGCCGTGTGCGTGTCCATCATGACATCCAGGATAATCAGGTCGGGCTTGAAATCTTCCACCGCCGCTAACCCTGAATCCTGCGAATGGGCGTCTTGCACTTCGTAGCCCGCGCTTTCCAGGGGCATCCGAATCGCCATCACGACATCGGGATCGTCATCGATAATTAGAATCTTTTTTGCCATTTAATCGTTACTCCTGACTTCGTTGATCAGGGCATTTAATAAAATTGGTAAAGCGTTTTCAACCATCGCACTCATGGGTTGATCCCACTGTCTATTGTGCGGCTGAACGCCAAAAATTACAACTTCGGGTGGCAGGCAGTCCAATGTTTCGGCCAGCACCAGCGCTTCGGTGAGATCGCTCTGGTGTAAGGAGAGGGTGCGTTCGTGCAAAATAGGTCGCACTTCGTCCCACGTAAACCGCCGGATGGTGCCCGGTGGTTGGTTCATTGGCACAGCATCTACCAGAATCACGCGCTGGTACTGTTCCATGACCGGGATCAAACCGATGCCTTCGGTCCCGCCATCCATCACAGTTACATCTGGTGGCAGATCATCGCGCTGTTGTAACGCCTGCACCGCGATCACGCCAATAGCATCATCGCCGTATAGGGGATTGCCTACGCCCAAAATTAAAGTGTGTGCTGGCATACATGCAACCTGCATAGGGACGTATCGCAATACGTCCCTACCATAAGCCTATTTACCGACGAATTCCACGTTCAGGAAATGGGCCGAGCACGAGATACACGGATCGTAAGCGCGCACGAGCATTTCCATCTTGAGACGGATGTCATCTTCCGATTCGGTGAGCAAGGTCGGCACTAGAGCACGCATATCGCGGTCCACATTGCCGAGATTCTGTCCAGTGGGGATGACGCAGTTCGCTTCTTCGATCAGCCCATCTTCACTGATCTGGTATTCGTGGAACAGCGTCCCACGCGGCACATCACAAGCGCCCACGCCACGCGCGCCCGGTGACAGGGTGACAGGGGTTGGGGCTTCTGGTTCAATGCCTTGTTCGAGTAGCGTATCGAGCAGGTTGATTACGTCGTCCACGCAATGCACGATCTCGACCACCTGCGCGGCGCTGTTCAGGAACGGATTGTAACAGACCGGCTCAAGGCCGAGATGCTCGGCGGCGGCTTTCGCGCGCGGGAGCAGTTGGGCGTGCTTGTTGTTGAAACGAGCCAACGCGCCAACCATGTAGCTATCCCGGTTGAAGGAGGCGTGTTTCGCAGTGGCGTGCAGTTCCAGGTGTTCATTGGTGACGCTGCGGTAATCTTCAAGAGCGACTCGCGCACCATCCGTCGTGGCGATGGTTCCATCAATGAACCCGTATTCGTCATCCTGCACCAGCGCGACGTATTCGGTTTCGCGTTCGAAATTCGGCCAGGGCAGTGCTCCGAACAATTCAACGGTAGCATCCACATCCGCGATCAATTCTTCGGCCTGCGCGCGCAGTTTTTCGAGATCGGCGGGTGAGGGGAAGTGTGTAAACCCACCCACCGTCATGGCGATGGGGTGGGTGTGGCGTCCGACAATGGTCGCGCACAAGTCACCGGAGAATTTCTTCATGCGCAGCGCGCGTTTGACGACTTCCGGGTGTGAGGTGGCGAGCGGAATCACGCTGCCCACGCCCAAAAAGTCTGGCGCAACAAGCATATAGACATGCAAAATGTGGCTATCCAGTATTTCGCCGTGAAACGCCAGTTTACGCAGCATTTTGGTTTGTTCAGTCACTTCGACCTGTAACGCGGCTTCGCTGGCGCGCAGACTGGCGGTCGCATGACCAATCGCGCAGATGCCACAGATGCGACTGGTGATGTGTGACGCCTGCATGTAGGGGCGTCCGCGCAGCATCGCTTCAAAGAAACGCGGCGTTTCGACAATCTGGAGTTCGCATTGTTCAAGCGTGCCATCGCGTACATCGACCACGATATTGCCGTGACCCTCGACGCGGGTGACGTGATGAACGTTGACTCGAATATTCTCTGTCATAAACCTAATTCTCCTGGGGCGCAGCGAATGTAGAGGTTGGGAGGGGAGCATCCGGCTCGACAATCGGCTTGCTCAACGGCGCATCTTCGCCCATCTGCATGAGTTGATAGTGGTTGAACATGCTGAACCGGGCATCAATGTCTTCTTCACTGAGGCCGTGCCCGCGCAAGATTTCGCGCATATATTCGAAGTTCGCTTCGGGAGCAAACCCCCGGCAGGCTTCGCAGCCGTCACCATAGGTCGGGCAAATGGCATTGCAGCCCGCGCGGGTGATCGGGCCAAGACAGGGCTTGCCCATCGTATTCAGACAGCCGTTTTCCTTGAGTTTGCATTCCACGCAAAGCGGGTAATCCGGCAGCTTGGGCGTGCGCCCTTGCAACACCATCTGGACGATCTTCAAAAATTCGAAACGGTCAATCGGGCAGCCGGGGATCGCTGCGTCCACTTTGATCACAGCAGAGATGGGGCGTGCGCCGTAACTTTCGTAATTGTCTTTGCCGTTTTCACCATACACATAGGTCTGCACGTTTTCAATCGACCAGCGATTTTTCATGGCATTGACGCCGCCGAGGTGCGCGCACGCGCCCAACGCGACGACCAGATCGGCCTGTTCACGAATTTTATACAGGCGTTCTTCGTCGCTTTCGCGTGTGCACGAGCCTTCGATAAAGGCGATCTGGTAATCTTCGCCCTTCTCGGTCATGGCTTCGCGGAACTGCACGATTTCGACGAGATCGAGCAAACCGAGGTGCGTTTGCAGCAGATCGACAACGGTTAATTGGCAGCCTTCGCAGCTTGTAAAGTCAAAGAAGGCGATTTTTGGTTTAGTCATGTTAGAGCGCCTCCTCAAATGCTAGCGCTTCGGCGTAGGTCCAGGATGGTCCTTCCTGACACGCATAACGATGGTTGACCTGGCAGTGACCGCATTTGCCCACGCCGCATTTCATCCGGCGTTCAAAGCTCATCCAGATTTGATCGGGCGTCAAACCCTTGCCGAGCAGTTCCATCGTAACAAAACGATACATGATGGGCGGGCCAATCGTCACGGCGATGGTCTTGTAGGGGTTGATCTGAATATGCTCAAACAACGTGGTGATCACGCCGACATTGCCTGTCCATTCGTCATCGGGATGATCGACTGTGACCTGCAATTCCACGTCATCGCGCTTTTCCCATTCGGCCAACCGGTCTTTCAGCAGCAGTTCGGATGGGTTGCGCGCACCATACAGAATGATCAACCGTCCGTAATCGGTACGATGATCGAGAA
The DNA here is from genome assembly GCA_016929355.1 of Anaerolineae bacterium. GTDB lineage: Bacteria > Chloroflexota > Anaerolineae > Aggregatilineales > Aggregatilineaceae > JAFGJA01. Next base: position 10,370 of record JAFGJA010000438.1, read on the forward strand.
TTTCATCGATCAGGGACAGTGCAGGGGCGGCCAGCGCCAACCCCCCCGGCGCGACCAGAATGTCTTTACCCACAAATGTATCATGTGGGAAGCCGCGCCCGAACGGGCCGCGAATACCAACCTGATCACCGGGTTTCAATTGGTGGATGAGGCTGGTCAGATCACCGGCGTTACGGATGCACAGCTTGAAGGTTTCCCCGGTACGGCTGGGTGAGGTCATCACGCCAAACGGCGCTTCACCCACACCGGGAATAGACAGCATGACAAATTGACCGGGATTATGATTCAGGTTTTCGCCATCCGGTAAACGGAGCGTGAAGATTTTCTCGGTCTTGGTTTCGGGCTGCACGTCAACGACGGTTGCCATTGTCGGCAGAAAGATCGAGGTATGCCCATCGTATTCTTTCGGGATGGTGGTTGTAGTCAAATTAGGAGCAGAACTAGCTATCATCTCAGGCATCCTCCTCGCTAGGCTTTTTCTGGCTCAGGATGCATTTCGTCGTGCAGGTTGTTGATCGTGCCCGGAATGGTGATGTTTACCAGACAGGCTCGCTCACAGCGCCCACACCCAACGCAGCCGGTGATACCATGGACTTGCTTGATGTACTTGCCTTTACGCATAACGCGATGCCGCACGCGCGAGGCTTTGGTGTCGCGGAAGTTGTGCCCGCCCGCTACTAAGGCAAATTCGCGCAGTTGGCAGGAGTCCCACACCCGGCTGCGCTCACCATCGGTCATGTTGATGTCCATCTCGTCCTGCACATCAAAGCAGAAGCAGGTCGGGCAGACATTGGTGCAAGACCCACACGCGAGGCATTTTTCGCCCAATTCTTCCCATAACTTCGCTTTGTAGCCCAGTGTGAGCAGGGAGGGCGTTTGATCGCGGGTGACTTTGAGGCGCATCTTGAAGCGCGGCCACTTGGAAGACAGCACTTGCCCCAACTGCTGAATGTCTTCCTTGCGCGCCATCTCGACGTATACATGATCCAGCAGCAGTTTTTCGCCGCGTTCCGTGCCGGTATCCACCATATAGTGATCGTTCATGGGGGTCATGTGCAGATCGTAAACCTGCGGCGCGGACAGCGTGCCCATATCTTTGCAGAACGAGGCATCATCGCAGGGAGTCAAACATTCCATGCCGATGATGTACGTGTTCTCGCGGCGTTCCACATAGTGCTCGTCGCGGTAGCCTTCGGCAAACACCCGGTCATAGAGTGTGATGCCGTGCATATCGCAGGTATGGACGCCAAAAATTACGGTAGGTTCGACTTCCTGAAAGATGGGCCGAACCTCATAACTGCGCAAACCCTTGTCATCCGTTTCCGATTCAAACTCAAACAAGACTTCACGCTGCGGCAGAAAATATTTCTTAGGGGGTAGAATGGTCGTACTGTAGTTCAGTTCGAGCTGCTCAGGTTTGGTAATGTCGTCAAAGGCATACCCGTACTCGGTGCGGACAGGACCGACAACCCGAAACTTGGCTTGCAATTTCTCGACAAACTCGCCTAGCTGCTCCTTGGACAGTATATATAAGCTCATAGGTAACTCCGCCCAGGCTCGATAGCAGAAAACATTGTTGTAATTCTGACTTTAGCTTAACAAGCCACTCCCTTTATCCCCAGTAATGGTTGACTGTGTTTGGTGTGACGTAGATCACAATCTGTGAAGAATAGTACAAACGCACTACGATGTTTATTTGGTTTGTCGCTATCACACAGGTTTTATATGATCCGTACTGGGCATAAACGTTAACTGGAAAGGCATTAGGATGATGGGAAAGAAGTGGATGAAACGAACCGCATTTTTCATGGTTGTGGCTGTACCCTTGCTGGCAGTGGCGGTTTTTGCCGTGTATCAGGCCCGGAGTGATGAGCGGACGATTAACAATCAGGCCATGCAGCCAGTCGATTATCAATTGGTTGAAGTGGCGCGCGGCTTCTCGCGCCCGTTGTATGTGACTCATGCCGGGGATGGATCGGACCGGTTATTTGTCGTCGAACAGAGCGGCGCGATCAAGATTATTGACGATGGCGCGGTCTTGAATACACCGTTTCTCGATGTCTCCGGCTTGATCAGCGAAACAGCGACGGGCGGCGGGTATACTGAACAAGGGTTGTTAGGGCTGGCGTTTGCGCCTGATTACGCGGCAACCGGCGTGTTTTATGTCAACTACACGGATCGCAACGGCAATTCGGTGATCGCGCGTTATCGTGTTTCAGAGGGTGATCCCAATGTGGCCGATCCCACCAGCGCCGAGCAACTGCTGTATTTGCAGCAGCCCTATCGCAATCACAACGGCGGGCACATGGCTTTTGGCCCGGATGGGTACTTGTATGTGGTGTTTGGTGATGGTGGCTCCGGTGGCGATCCAGAGGGAAACGGCCAAAATCTAGGTACGCTGCTCGGCACGATCTTGCGCCTGGATGTGAATACTGCTACGGGCTACGCCGTGCCTGCCGATAATCCGTTTGTAGGTAATGACGCGGCGCGCCCCGAAATCTGGGCGTGGGGGCTGCGGAATGCGTGGCGCTTCAGCTTTGATCGGGCGACTGGTGATCTGTATATTGCGGATGTGGGCCAGAATCAATGGGAGGAAATTCACTTCCAACCGGCCAGCAGTACTGGCGGCGAAAATTACGGCTGGAACGCCTATGAAGCGTCCTATGCGTATTCTGGCGTCGAGGCGGCTTCAGAGGTCGTGTGGCCGGTGCTGGAATATGATCACAGCCATGGCTGGTGTTCGGTGACGGGCGGTTATGTCTATCGCGGCACGTTAGTGCCCGGTTTGCAAGGTTACTACTTCTATGGCGATTATTGCACGGGGACAGTCTGGGCAGCGCTGCCGAATCCGGGCGGTGAATGGCGCGCAGTGATCTCGCTCGAAACCGGGCGGCAGATTAGCTCGTTTGGGGAAGATGAAGCGGGCGAGTTGTATCTGGTGGATTATAGTGGCGTGGTGCTGCGCTTCGAGCCGTGATGTGTCTCTGATGTGGATTTAAAAAGAACTGCCCCCAGTCGTGATGATCGGGGGCAGTATGGTTATGCCGGTGAGTGCAGCGCCTGTTCGGTGGCGACAGCACAGCTTTCACTGGCGAGTATAACCAGGTGATCTTCGCGCTGAATGATTGTATCGCTATGTGGAATCAGGATGCGATTATTGCGCCGGATCGATACCAGGATGCAGTCATGGGGCAGGTGTTCCGCCATTGCCTGCACAGTTTTCCCCTCAAATGCATGGTTGGTATCAATATCGACTTCAATGACTTGCACTTTACCCTCATGAGCGGCGCGCAATTCGCGTAAGCGTGAACTGACGGTTTTCCGGTTGGCGATGGCGTGTTCGTAGGCGTGAATAATGTCCTGCCGCCGCAGCACGCCCACCAGTTTGCGCCGGTCATGACGGTCCACAATTGGCAGCCGCCCAATCCGGCGATTGCCCATGCGCCAGAGCGCTTCACTGACGGTTTCATCGGCATAGCCGGTAGCTAACCCATCACGCACGGCAATTTCAGCGACAATGTGCGTTTCAAAGTGTTCGGTGAGCATGGCCCGTTCCAGATCGGTTAAGCTGACTACGCCCGCCAGACAGCCTTCATCATCCACGACGGTAAATCCGTGATGGTGCGTGCGTTCGAATTCTGTCGCCAAATCTTGCAAGGCCATGGTAAGCGGCACGGAATCGAATTCTTTGGTCATCACATCGGCTACGGTGATACCTTCCAACAGGTCTATATCACGGCGGCGATCCCGATTCGGTATTTGGGCCTCGTACAGACTCTTGTATTTCAGAGGGGTAGAAAGCGTCACCTGGACCATATAACTGAGCGCAACGACCAGCGCTGCCGGGGCCAGCAGATGGTAGCCGCCGGTCATTTCCGTGACCATGAACAGCGTGGCAATCGGGACCCGCCCCGCGCCGCTAAAAACTGCCGCCATGCCGACCAGCACAAACGCCGCCGGATTCTGATTTAGAATTTCTGCGATAACGCCGCCGAGCATCCCCCCGACAAACAGACTGGGCGCAAAAACGCCGCCTGATCCCCCGGAGGCAACCGAGAGGGACATTGCCAGCGTTTTCGCAAAAATGAGGACGAGCAGCAGATCAAGCGCTAAATCACCGTCCATCGCCATCTGGAGCCAGCCATAGCCGCCGCCAAGAACTTCGGGCAGTTCCAGCGCCATCAAACCGACAGCCAAACCGCCAATGGCGGGTTTAATGTGCGGTGGAACGGGGATTTTGTGGAAGAGATCGCGCGTCCGGTAAAAGATGACCGGCATCAAGGTGGCGACAATCCCCCCCGCGATCCCTAAAATGGCGTATTCGACATAATCAAATGCGCCGGATACAGTCAGATCGGCGGGAACATTGAATAACGGTTCCCAGCCGTCGATCATCCCATTGACTGTGAAGGCCATCACGGAGGCCAACAGCGCGTACAACAGCGCGCCGGTTTCAAATTCCATATCGGCGTACAAGACTTCAATTGCAAAGATGGCTGCGCCGATGGGCGTGCGAAAGATCGCTGACAGACCGGCTGATATGCCGATTAAGACCAATAACCGCCGTTCGTCATCGGGCCGGTGGCGGGCGGTGGCATAAATTGAACCAATCCCGGCGGCGATGAGGGCGGTTGGCCCTTCACGTCCGGCGGCCCCACCTGAGCCAATCGTGATGGCGGAGGCCATCATTTTTAGCGGTGTTACGCGCGTCCGAATCAAGCCCCCGGCCCGGTGAAATGCTTTGACCGCCGAATCCGTGCCGTGCCCTTCGGCTTCAGGCGCGATGCTAAAAACCATGATCCCCGCGATCAAACCGCCGAGGGTGGTCACAACCGGGATCAGCCACAGCCCGTGTGAACCGATGATTTCGACCAGCACCCCGCCTTCTTCGGGCAACCCAGGCGGTTGGTAGCCCGCAATATTTTTCAGAAAGATGTTCTGCGAGATTTCCAGCAGACGCATAAATAGCTGTGCGGCGGCAGCGCCGACCAAGCCTAACCACAAAGAATCAAGGACAAGGCGGCGCTGCCGCTCATTAGCCAGACTTAACACGAACTGCTCCTTTTTAGCTATGCCATGAATTGGTCGATTGAGCAATCCATTAGTCTACCTCGATTATACCGATCAGGGGTTAAATCTATTTTGCTTGATATTATTGGACTTCAACCGGATTGCGCAAGGAGCCAATGCCCTCAACCGTAACCGCAACAACGTCGCCATCAAATAACTGGCTGACGCCTTCCGGGGTTCCGGTCAAGATCAGATCGCCGGGCATGAGCGTCATCACACCACTGATGAACGCGATCAGCGCCGGGACATCAAACACCATGTTTGCGGTGCGGCTGGTCTGGCGCGTTTCGCCGTTCACCGTGCAGCCAATCGCCAGATCGGACGGATCAAGATCGGTGTTGATCCAGGGCCCAAGTGGGCAGAAGGTATCAAAACCCTTCGCGCGGCCCCATTGGTTATCTTTCTTCTGAAAATCGCGCGCGCTCACATCGTTGGCGCAGGTATAGCCGAAAACGTAATCCAGCGCGTCATCCCGGCTGACGTTACGCGCCGTTTTGCCCATGATCACGACCAATTCCGCTTCGTGATCGACTTTGCCCCACTCGGCCTTAAACTGAATCGGTTGGCCGGGCGCAATGATCGCACTCGGCGGTTTGAAAAAGAGCATGGGTTCGGTAGGGACGGCGGCGTTATGTTCGGCAGCATGTGCCGCGTAGTTACGCCCGATGCAGACAATTTTGCTCGGC
>JAFGJA010000439.1 GCA_016929355.1 Anaerolineae bacterium
CCCGCCGGGGCTTGACGCTCCGGCGGGGAAGTAGACCTAAGGCCGGAACGGAACCGCAATCGTCAGACAGGTTCCCTTACCCGTTTCGCTGCGGATCAATAACTGGCCGCTGAGCTGGCGCGCGCGCTGGTCCATGTTGCGCAGCCCGAAATTCTCCGGATTTTGAATCGCCGCCGGGTCAAACCCGATCCCGTTATCCTCGATCAGCATGATCAGCTTGTTGTCCGTTTCGCGCACCTTGACCTTAACCTGAGTCGCGCGGGCGTGGCGCGCCACATTCGAGAGCGCCTCGCGCACAATCTGAGTCAGCGAGTGCCGCTGCCGGTCGCTGAGCGTGCGCAGGTTGGCGGGCACGTCGATCACCACATCTACGCGGGCGAAGTCGTGGAAATGCCGCGCCAGGTTATCCAACCGCTGCTTAAAGGTGGCCTGTTCCTCGCGGGCGCTGCGCAGATTGCGAATGTAGAGCCGGATATCGTCGATGATCTGGTTCAGATTGGTGATGATGCTCTGGTATTGATCGTGCTGCTCCGGCGTCATCGGAAACTGGCCGCGCAGGATTTCGAGTTTCATCCCCACCGCGTACACCGACTGGATCACGCCATCGTGTAATTCCATGCCGATCCGGTCACGCTCGCGGCTGAGCGCGATAGACTGCAACTGCTCGGAGAGGCGCGCGTTCTCAATCGCCACCGCCGCGTGATTCGCCAGCAGTACGATCAAGCGTTCGTCGTCCTGGCTGAACGGATCGCCATCTACCGGATCGGTCAGGTACAGGTTGCCCAATCGCTCGCCCCGGCTGATGATCGGCACGCCCAGAAAGCGCGTCATGGTCGGGTGGTGCGGACTGCCAAAGCCCGCCGAACGTGGGTCTTTGGTCAGGTCATCCAGCCGGATCGGTTCATCGGAATCCAGCACCGCGCCCAATAGCCCCCGTCCTTGTGGTTCGTGGGGCATCTGGTTGATCTGGGCCGGGTCCATGCCGGAGGTGATGAAGGCGTGAAACGTGCCGTCCTCGTTTGGCACACCCAACGCCGCGTAGCGCGCTTCGACCAGTTCGCGGGCGATATCGGTGATCACTTGCAGGGTGCGCGGCAGGCTTAGCTCGCCGGTGATGGTGGCGGCGGCGCGGCTCAGCGCGTCGAGCATCGCGGCGCAGCGGTCGGTCAAGGGTTTCGTTGGATTCATTGTGATTGACCTGTTTTCTGGATATCTGGTATAAATAACATCATAATCGCCCAAAATGAAATGACTAGAAAAAACATTCTACTGTGTGAAACGCCCGTCCCATTGTATAATCTGGAACGAGCATCGAACTAATAAACTTAACCAACCTCATGCCGGAGAACTTTGTGAGCCAAATTCGCATTCTGATCGTTGACGATCATGCCGTCGTGCGCGCCGGATTAAAAGCCTTGCTCGAACAACAACCCGATTTCGTGGTTGTGGCCGAGGCCGAAAGCGGCGCGGACGCCGTGCGTCAGGCGGCTACCCATCGCCCCGATATCGTCGTGATGGATATTCGGATGCCCGGCGGTCTGTCCGGGATTGAAGCCTGCGAACAAATCGTCGATCAGATGCCGGGCAGCAAGGTTATCATGCTCACCTCTTATGCCGAGGACGAATTGGTGATGGATGCCGTGCGCGCAGGGGCGGTCGGTTACGTCCTCAAGCGCGTGGGCAGCGGCGATCTGGTTGACGCGATCCGCACTGTGGGTCGCGGCGATGCTTTGATCGATCCCACCATGACCAAAGCCCTGCTCGAAGAAGTGCGGCAGGCGGCCCAGGTCAAGGAAGCGTCCGCGTTTTCGGGCCTGACTCCGCAAGAAATGCGCATCCTGGCGCTGATGGTGGAGGGCCTGACCAACCGTGAGATCGCGGCCCAACTCTTTTTGGGCGAGGGCACGGTGCGCAACTACGTCGGCAACATCCTCAGCAAACTCCAGGTATCCAATCGCGCCGAAGCCGCCGTTTTTGCCGTCAAGAACCACATCGAACGGCATCTCCCTGCCGACGACGAGCACTAATCTTCCCTGTTCGATTTCATCAGTAGCCGACTACTCGGCCAATAACGCTTGGTAATCCAGCGCAGCACAGCCAACACGACCAATCCGATCCCGGTTGCGCCCCCCGCCAGCACGTACAATTTCGCCCCGGCAGTCAGCCCAACCATTGCCACGAACCACAGGGACGCGGCGGTGGTCAGTTCGTGAACTTCGCTCTTGCGATGGATGATCACGCCCGCGCCTAAAAAACCGATACCGGTAATCACATTGGCCGACATGCGCGCCGCCGAATTCGGATCGTACAGCGCCGAGGCCATCACCATCACCAGGGCCGATCCCATGCCCACCATCATATGGGTGCGGATTCCGGCGGGACTGTGCCGCCATTCCCGGTCCAGTCCGATCAGGCCGGACAGCAGCAGCGCGACCGTCAACGGCACCAATGCCTCAAACTGCGCCTGTGCGCTCATACGATTCCCTTTCCCTGACTGCTAGGAGTATATATAGCGCGGCTGTAGGGCGGGTAGTGCTAAAGATCACGGGGATGCTGCACAATCAGCACACCGGGAGAATGGGCGGTAAGTGGCGTGGGTAGGTTAAGAGTGGAGAAAAATGGGGTGTATGTGATAGACCCTGTTTTTGTAGGGGCAATTCATGAATTGCCCCTACCGGGCGCACGCGCACCGCAGCGCCCCTGACAACCTGTTGTATGCTCTAATCTTCCGGCGGCTCGCCCTCATACGACGGGCGGCGGGCGACTTCGCCCATATCACCAAAACCGTTGCCCTTGCCGAACCCGATCCGGCGGCGCGGCATGAGGTCATCCCCGGTGTTGATCTGGTTGCTCAGGCTGCCAATCGACTGCTGAAGCGTTTCCAGGTCAACGGTGGTCCGCTGGTTATGTGCGGCCAACATCCGGGCGTGCAGCGCGATCTCGCGCACAAACGCGCCCGTTTGCCCTACCAGATAGGGCACGACGCCGGTATGCGCCTCCTGCCACTGCGGACCCATGTAGTGCTTGAGCATCTGGCGGGCCAGTTCCTCGTCCTGAATGGGTGGAATGACCAAAATACGGTCCATGCGACCCGGACGCTTGGCGATACGCTCGTCGATCACTTCGGGATAGTTGGTGGTCGCCAGCAGCAGCGCGCCCCGCGAATTGTTGGGCGATTCCAGCCCGTCGAGTACGTTCAGGATGCGGGCCTTGTCATCTTTGCGCAAATACACGTCGATCTCTTCCACGATCAGCAGCACCGGGTAACCGGCGTTGGCGACCACATTCAGCGCGTGGTGAATCTTGTGGAAGGA
>JAFGJA010000440.1 GCA_016929355.1 Anaerolineae bacterium
GCCAGGACCAGATTCATCTCTTTGGGGCGGCCCGATTTTGGCCCATCACCTTCCAGCGCAATCGTGCCATCCATCACGGCGAAACGTGGCTGCACCATCGTATTCACATCAACCAGCGCGCGCGCCAAAACCGGGTGGAAATTATGCCGCAAGGCTTGCAAACAGCCCCACTGATTTTTGATCGCGCCCGTGACGGTGGTTTTGTTATGCGTCTTCATCAACGGCATCGTGATCAATTCGGTGCGCGTCAAAATTTCGGGGATACGCACATCATGCAGCACCAACCGTTCAGGATCGCGCACGCGCACATGATCACCTTTGGACATATTCACCCAGGTAATATTGTGCCGCGCGCAAATGTCGTTCATGCGCGTCAGACGGAACACCTTTTCCGCATTAACCACGACCTGATCCGCTTCGACCATCGTGATCGTACCGACGTAATCGCGGATCGCCAGAATGACACCTTCCACCACCCAGGGCGCACTGATCGCGCCGGGGATGAGCTTGTCCCAACCAAGATTCGGCTTGAGCGCTACATCTGCGCCGGGGGTGACGTAGTCGCGCCAGTTGGCCTGTTCCATCGCCTGCCGCACCGCTTCGAAAACGGCTTCCTGATCCGGTTGGGTGCGCTGGATCGCCACCGGAGCCGAGGCGCGGGTAGCGGCGGGTAGTGGTGCATTTTTTGTGTTTTGCATGGTTTTTCCTCGTTTATCCCTCCCATTATTTTGTAGGGGTTTAATGGGGTGAGGTTAACTACTTTTTTCTATAATCATCCCCGCAACGCGCCGCCCCATCCGAATCGCCGCGCTGATCGTGCGATCTTCCGGGTAGAACTGCGTCGAGTCGGTGATGTAGAGTCCCGTGAGCGGCGTCTGGTGATCGGGCACGAGATCGGCAAAACCCACCGTGCAGATCGCCTGCGCATACGGCGCGCGCGAAATGTGCCATTCCTCGATCCATGACGGATCAAAGTCTGGATTCACGCGATGAATCCCGTCAATGAATTCGTCCATCAGGCGCTCATCGCTATAACTATAACGCGGCGCAGAGGTGCGCAGATAATACGGAATGTATGCTACCGATTTACCGCCGAGATTCATGTGCTTGTTCAGATTGCTGTACTCGATGATACCGTTAAACGGGATATTGGGATCGTTGATGTTCACCCAAAAACTCTGGGTAATCGGCTGTTTCAGCTTGAGCAGGCCGCAGACCACACCCAAATAATCAACCTGACTCAGTTTTTCGCGGTAGCTGCTGGGCAGATCGGGCGTGACTTTGAGCAGCACCGGCAGCGCCACCGTCGAAACCACCGCATCACACGGGATATGCTCGTCGCCGTTGATCAGCGTGATTCCGGTCACGCGCCCATTCGCGCTGTGAATCTGCTTGACGCGCGCATTGGTGCGCAGTTCAGCATTGGGCATCCCGCGCAATTTTTCCGCCAACGCCTCGATCACGGTTTCCGAGCCACGTTCCAGGTAGCCGAAATATTCCGGCTCCCATAGACGGCGGCGCGACTTGGCTACGCGGTAAATGCGATGCCAAATCCAGGCGGCGGATACGCGATCATGATACTCGCCAAATTTGACACGCAGCAACGGGTCCCAGATCACGTTATACGCCTGCTGGCCGATCTGCTGGATCAACCACGATTTCGCGCCGACCTTGTCCAGTTTTTCCCAGGAGTTGGTATAGCGACTGGCGATCACGTTCAGGCCGAAGCGAATGCGCTGCAAAAACGGGACTGCGCTAAACCGCAGCAGATCAAACGGCGTGCCGAATCCGTACAATTTACCGTTATAGTAAAATTTGGTCTTGCTCGGTTCCCAATGCAGCTTATCACCGAGGCCCAATTCATCCACCAGATCGATCAAGTCATGATCGTCGCCGCAGATGAAATGATAAAAACGCTCGATAGGCCGCTCATCGACCTCAACCGAACTCGCCAGCCCGCCGATAAACGATTCGGACTCCAAAACAACGACGCGATAGCCCTGCCGCCCCAGATCATACGCGGCGGATAAGCCGGACAATCCCGCGCCGATTACACACACAGTTAGTTGTTGATCACTTGCCATGACGCCTTTATCCTCTCGAACCGAAATATTATAGCGACTGCCGAACATTTTCCAAAGGGAAAATCAACCATCGTCATGATCTCACGGGGAAATCGGCAGATTAGGAGCCATTGCCAAAGTATTCAGATAGGGTACAATCGAATTTGAGATTAGAGAGTATTGGGAGGCATGTCCCATCATGGTCAAGCGTAAATGGTGCAAACTTATTGTCAGCGCGCTCGTCGTGGCGCTGCTGGTCCCCCTCATCCCAACTACGACGGTTTTGGCGCAAAACAAACTGGTCGAAGTCTATCTGTGGGCGGGGGAAGGTCCGGCCTGGGAATACTATACCGTCGATAGTGCGACCAACCTCGGCCTCTATTATTATTGGTTCGCTAAAACTGAAGAACAGATCCAGGATTTTCTGGATAATGTGACCGTTGCCGTTTCTCTGAACGGCACGCCCTTATTCGAAACCCGCGAAAGCGCCCATATTTTCTGGGCCCCCGTTGAAGCATTTGTCCAGCAGGGCCAGCCGTTGTATCGCGCCGAATGGAGCGCGATGCTCGTGCCGCTCGATCCCGGCGAATATACAATTTCGTTTAAACTCTCGTTAGCGTCCGTCGTCGAAGATGGCGTCGCCTCCAGCCCCTTTGGTCCCGGCGTGATTGCCAGCACAACCAACATCGTCACAGTGGTGGAAGAAGGCGCGATCAACATCCCCGCCGAACCGACAACGGACGATGACGCGGATACGGACGACACAGCCGGTGACGCGAACGACACAACGGATGATGCGATCAAAGATACCAACGTGCCGACGCCTGATCCCGATGTGGTGTATGATGAGCCAGTCGTAGGCACATTTGTCAGCGAAGCCTGGGCGCTCTGGGAACCCAAAGCGGGCAGCCTGGTATCACCTAATGTCATTTTCCAGCCTGGCACAGCCCTCTGGGTCTTCGGGATGGACGAAACACGCCAATACTATAAAGTGCTGATCGATATTGTGTACCTGTGGGTCCCGGTGAATACCATCGGGCCGACCTACGATGCCACCTGGGGCGGGCGTCCGCTGCCGAATGTAATCGTAAAATAATTCATGAACCCGAATGAAATGGTGTATACCGGCGAGAGTATGCGGGGCACATTGCGCCCCGGTGACCGGTTGGTATTTGCGCCGGTCACGCTTGCTGATCTCCAGCCCGGCGATGTAGTCGTGTACCGCAAACTGGGCCGCAATGACCAACCCAACTCAAACGTCGTGCATCGTGTCCTGGCGATCACCCCCGGCGGGGCGATTTTACGCGGCGATAACAATGCCCCGGCGGATGTGGAATGGATTTTACCCGACTACATCATCGGGCGTGTCACGCATTTTGTGCGCGATCACCAAACGTACACGCTGCGCGGCGGTTTAGCGGGCCTGCTAGTGGTGCGAGTCATGCGCCGTTTACGCCGCTTGCCGGTCCTGATCTGGCAGCGCATCCGGGCCGTTGTACGCCCGCTCATTCAGGCTCCCTACCGCCTGCTGCGTCAGAGCCGGGTGGTGGGGTTGGTCTGGAAACCCACCATCACGCAAGTTACCTTCCAGACCGCCGATGGGCCACTCGTCAAATATGTGCATCAGGGGCGAACTGTTGTTGAGTGGTGGCCGGAACGCAACCGCTATCGATCCGTGCGCCCCTACGATCTGATCATTTTTCCACCAGACGCAACCGTCTTCTCACCGGAGTTAACCCGTATCGATGACCCGTGATGACATTATCCGCTTAACCGCGCTGTCCTCGTGTGCGGGTTGAGCGTCTAAACTGGCTCCTGAGGCCCTGGCGCACGTGCTGCGCCCCTTACAAAGTATGTTTGCCTCCACCACCTATCCCGACCTGTTAGTCGGCCTGGGTGTGCCGGATGACGCCGCCGTGTATCGTCTGGACGATGAACGCGCGCTGATCATGACGAC
>JAFGJA010000441.1 GCA_016929355.1 Anaerolineae bacterium
CTTTGTCCGGTGTGACCAGCGCGATCATGTTCCCGCCGCGCCCCCCGCCGGATAACTTCGCCCCGTGTGCGCCCGCCGCGCGCGCCGCGTCACAGAGATGATCGAGTTCATCCGATGAAACGGTTAGCTCGCGCAGCAGCGCGTGATTCTCGTCCATCAATGCGCCTAGTTTGGTATAGAGTGTGCCGGATTCGCCTTGTTTTTGCTCAATGGTGGCGCGGGCTGCCCGTGTAATTGCGCCGATCCGCGCAAATAGTGCTCCAATCCGGTTCGGGTCTGCACGATACAATGCCCCGACATCGTCCACCGTGATGTGCGTGGGACTGCTCTGGCCGGAGTCCGCGACCAACAGCGTGAACGGATTTGTGATCTGAAACGGTTCGATGGTATTGGGGCGTTGTTCTGTCGCTGATCCTGATCCGCGCATAAAATATACCGGCTGTTCATAGACGATCACGGTATTATCAATGCCGCTTGGCGTGCCGTGATGCCGCGTTTCGACTTCATACACCAGGGGATTCAGTGTATCGTTAGTGAAGGGGCGCTGCACCGCAATTCCTACGGCGCGGATCAAGGCCGCCGCCACCGCCGCCCCACTGCCCAGCCCGCTCGCAATGGGGATGGTGGATCGGATGGTGATGCACACATCCGGCATGGGGATATTTAAGGCGCGCAAAGCGATTTCTACCGGGTAGGCAAGCGCGTTATACAGCCGGTCTTCTTTTTCGCTGGCCCCGATCAGGTGCAACGTTACGTTTTGATCCGGGGCCAAGACCGTGACACCGCCGCCGCATCCCGCCGGTTCGATCTCCGCCGTGACCCGGACCGCGCTCAGGGGGACAGCGATAGCGGGCTGTCCATGCACGACAGCATGTTCCCCAAACAGAATAATTTTCCCCGGTGCTTCTGTCTTCACGTGTGCTAGCTCTCAATTCCTGTATCGCCTGGCGGGGAGTGAGGTTAAATCACATACAAAATCGTGCCCACGGCCAACACCCATAACACAACCGCGCTCAGTAGCGGTATATCCTTAAACAGCAGTTCATCCGGTGCGCTGCCTTCACCCCGGACATGGATCAAGTACAGATACCGGAAAATGCCATAGACCACAAACGGGATCGTGAGCATCATCCGGTGGCCGTTGCCGCGAATCGTCTGCGCTTCAATCGTATACAGCGCATAGGTGAGCACCGTCCCTGTCGTGATCATGCGCAGCATGTCATCCAGCAGAGGCAGATTGTAATCTTTGAACGTCGCGCGAAAATCGCCCGCATCCTCTGCCATCAGGATCAATTCTTGCCGCCGCTTGCCAATCGCCAGAAACAGCGCCAGCATCCCCGCGCAGACATACAGCCAGGGCGAAAAGTTCGTCACCTCGATCACCACGACGCCCGCCACCACGCGCAATACGAAGCCACCGGCCAGCGCGAAGACATCTAGAATGACGATGTTTTTCAGATAAAACGAATAGGCGATGTGTAGCACCAGATAGCCCGCTAGCACCAGCGTTAGCGCCGGGTCCAGCAGCAGACTGCCGCCCAGGGCCACCACCGGCAAAATTACCGCCGCCACAATCGCCCAACTCGCCGGTAGTTGACCCGATGGCAGCGCGCGGTTTTTTTTCTTCGGATGGAGCTTATCCCGTTCAATATCGACCAGATCGTTAATCAGATAAATGGTACTGGCCGCGAAGCACAGCAGCACAAATGTTGCCAGCACGCGCAGAAATGAATCCGGGGCGTCAATTTGCTGGTCGAACATAATCCCGGCAAACACGAATCCGTTTTTAGTCCACTGTTTAGGGCGCATGGTGCGGATCAAGCCCCGCACCGGATTCGGTACGGTCATCCATAGGCCCACCAGCGAAGTTTTTACAATTTCTACCATAGTCCACTTTATCCTAAATTGGGCCAATAGCAGCTTGCATTATACCAGCCCGCCCCTAAAACCAAAACACTGAACGCACCACGTTTGCATGATGACAGGCTGTACATGAGCGCGTCGGCCCTCTATAATCACGCGAGACGGGAGTTCATTTTGAATGGTAATGGTGATGTCCGAAAAAATCCGCCTTGATGTTCTGCTCGCTCAACGCGATCTCGCGCCCAGCCGCGAAGCCGCTCGCCGCCTGATCATGGCGGGGGAAGTGCGCGTCGATGGTGAAATCCGCGATAAGCCCGGTATGAAAGTGTCCGACGATGCTGAGATCGAGGTGCAGCAAGCGCCGCGTTTTGTCAGTCGCGGCGGCGAAAAATTGCTGGGCGCGTTTGAGGCGTTTGCTGCTGCGGGACTCTCTGTTGAGGAAGCGATCTGTGCCGATGTGGGTGCGAGTACGGGCGGTTTTACTGATTGTTTGCTGCAACACGGCGCGGCGAAAGTCTACGCGATTGATGTCGGGTATGGTCAATTGGATTACCGCTTACGCTCTGATGAGCGCGTGGTGGTGATGGAGCGCACCAACGCCCGCCACCTGGCATCTTTACCCGAACCTGTCGCCTGGATTGTGGCCGATACCTCGTTTATTTCACTGCGTTATCTGCTGCCGGTCTTTCGCGGTTGGTTCTCGGATAACGAAGCGGGGCAACTTGTTGTGCTGATCAAGCCGCAGTTTGAAGCAGGTAAGGCGCATGTGGGCAAGGGGGGCGTGGTTCGTGATCCTGATACGCATTACCGGGTATTGGTCGAAGTGCTCACCGCCGCCGTGCGGGAGAGGTATACCGTGCGTGGATTAGCGCCGTCGCCGCTCAAAGGCCCGTCGGGAAATGTGGAATTTCTCGCGTGGCTGGCTGTGGGGGAGGCGGAAGCGTTGGCCCTGAATGACTTGATTTTGCCCGTCATGGCCGCGATCCATCCTGATTGGTCCCCTGTTGATCCTCAGGAGTTTCCTCACAAACCTGACTCTCCCGCGCCATTGCGTGGCGAGGGGGCTGGGGGGTGAGGTTACATTAGAGTCTTCTCAGAAGTCTTGCCCCGGCGGGTGTCGAAAGTTATAATTGGGCTAAGTCACCCACCGGGCGTCGGTCAAGACGCCCTTTTTGCTGTGGAGTACATTAAGGAACGGATTGCATGGATAGCTTCTTTTTGGGGTTGGCATCATTTGTCATCGTACTGGTTCCCCTGGTGATCATTCACGAGTTCGGCCACTTCATTGCGGCGAAGCTGGTTGGCATTACCGTCCTGGAATTCGGGATCGGATTTCCGCCGCGCGCGCTGAAATTGTTTGAGCGCGGTGACACGATTTACACGATTAACTGGCTGCCGATTGGCGGCTTTGTGCGGCCCTATGGCGAAGATTTTGTGCGCCAGAAGACCGAAGACGAACTCTCGCTGGACCGGCAGGAGATCGAGGAACGCGGGATCAAGAATCCGAAAAGTGTGTTTCAGGCTGGTCCCTGGGAGCGGATGTTTTTCATGGCGGCTGGGCCGGGGATCAATTTCTTAGCGGCATTAGTGTTGTTCATCGTTGTGGCTTTGATCGGCTGGCCCTATGAGCGCTGGCATGTCACCGTTTACGACATTCAGGAGCGCTCTGTCGCTGCCGATATTGGTCTCGAACAGGGCGACGTGATTGTTTCCGCCAATGGCGAGAAAATGGAATCGGCGGACCAGTTCAACGATTGGTTGGCGGATCATGCCAATGAGTCGGTGACGCTGCTGATGGAGCGTGATGGTGAGCAGTTTGAAAAATCATTTGTGGCTCCGCCCAGTACGGATACTGATGTCCAGCGCGTGTATATCAATTCGGTTGAGGCTGATATGCCGGCCAGTGATGCGGGGTTTGAGCCGGAAGATTTGATCGTTGCGGTGGATGATGTTGAAATTACCAGTCTGGACCAACTCGTCGAGATTACCGGCCAACACGAAGACGAAGAAATGGTTGTGACCGTGCTGCGCGGGACCGAACGGTACGATTTGCCCGTTACGCCGCGTGACGATGGAAGCGGCAAGGTGCGGATCGGGATTGGTATCTCGGAGGCTGAACCGGCGAGTGTGGGATTAGTGGCGGTTAACCGGGATCGGGATGTCTACACCGTCGCGCAGCCGCTTGGTAAAGCGATTTCGTTGGGCGTGGATGAATTTGTGTTTTTGCACGAGGTCATGTACGACTTTGTGAAGGATATTTTCGCGGGTAATGTGTCTGCTTCTGAGGCGCGCCCGGTGAGTCCGGTGGGTATTGGGCAGATGAGCGTGCCGGTCTTTGAGCAGTCGATTGACGAGGGCGAAGTTTACCCGATTATCCGGCTGGCGGCGCTGATCAGTGTGGCGCTGGCGATCACCAATCTGCTGCCGATTCCGGGGTTGGATGGTGGGCGTATTTTGTTCGTAGTAATTGAGTTGATCCGGGGCAAGCCGATGGAACCGGAACGCGAAGGTATGATCCATCTGATCGGCGTGCTGCTGCTGTTGGGTATTGTCTTTTTCACTGTCATCAATGACATTTTTAATCCGATTGATGTGAGTGGCTTACGGTAGAGGAGCGTATGTTAGCAATTCACCAAACCGAAGAAGAAGCATCCGCCCAGTTTGAGCGGGCCATTGCCATCTTGCGCGATCCAGAGGCCGCGTTTACGGCGGAAATGATTTACAGTCTGTCTGATCTGGGTGGTCAGCGCCTGGAAACATTTCACACTGTATGGGCGGAGTTGACGGTTGAACGCCGCCGCCAACTGATCAAGCGCCTGGTCGAAACGGCGGAAACGAACTTCGAATTGGATTTCAGCGCGATTGTCAATCCGGCGCTGGAAGATGCCGATGCCGAGGTGCGACAGACGGCGATTGAAGGCGTGCTGGAAGATTGCCCACCGCGCATTGTCGAGCGCTTGATCGCCATTGCCCAGGCCGATCCGTTCTCGGCGGTGCGGGCGGTAGCGGCGCAGGCGTTGGGGGTGCATGTGCTGCGCGGCGAACTCGGCAATTTGCCGAATGCACTAAATACCCGTTTGCAGGACGCAATGCTGGCGTTGTACCGCAATCTTGACGAAGATCAGGATGTGCGGCGGCGTTCGCTTGAGGCGGTGGCGAACTGCACCCGCGAAGGCGTGCCCGATCTGATCCGCGAAGCGTATGTGGCGGATGAACTGCCGATGCGGGCCAGCGCGGTTTTTGCGATGGGTCGTACCTGCGACGATGTGTGGCTGCCGGAAATCATGGAAGAACTGTCCAGCGAGTACCCGGCCATGCGCTATGAAGCGGCGCGCGCGGCGGGTGAGTTGGAACTCAAACCGGCCTTGCCGCGTCTGGCGGAATTAGCGTATGAAGACGACATCGAGATTCAGGATATGGCGATCTGGGCGCTGGGCGAGATCGGCGGCAAAGCGGCGAATCAGGTCTTGACCAATCTGGCGAGTCTGGCCGAAACAACGGATGATGCCGAACTCGCGGAAGCGGTAGCTGATGCGCAAGCGGCGGCGACGCTGGCCGGTGAAGATACGCTGCCTCTGTTTGATTTCGGCGATCTGGATGATCTTGACGACGACGATTTTGACGACGACGATCTGTTGTCGCTCGAAGCGCTGGCGGCTGATGAAGACGATGATTTGGATGACGAGTACGATCTCGACGACGAGTACGATCTCGACGACGACTACGGCGATTTCTAACACCCCACCGAATACCTGAATACACAAGGGCATCGTAGGTGAATCGCCCGATCATGCGGTGTGTGATCGGGCGATACTATTGGAAAGTGGAACATACATGACGGATTCGCAAAAACACGACGGAAAAAGCGACACGAATCACAAACCGGATGATGCGGCCCGGCTGGATCAAGAATTGGAAAAACTCTCGGAGGAACAATTCCGGCGGCAAATGCGTCAGGCATCGGTTTTGCTTTCAGGCGGGAACGCGAAAGAGGCGATCCCGCTTTTGGAACGCTGCCACAGCTTACATCCTGAGGATGTGAACGTACTTACAAATCTGGGGGGCGCGTACATCTTGCACGGTCAGCACCGCTATGCTGTGCCCGTGCTGGAAAAAGCCAGCGAACTCGCGCCGCATAACCCGAATGTGTGGTCGAATCTGGCGGCGGCCTATCTCGGTAAATTGGTCACATCGACGCGCGCCAAACAGGAACAGGCGTTGGTTGCGTACCAGCGCGTGATCGAGCTTGATGGTGCGTATCCCAATGTGCATTACAACATGGGCCTGATTTACGTGGATCGCCGCGAATGGGATGAGGCGCACGCCGCGTTTTCCCGCGCGCTGGAAATGAATCCCTATGATCAGGACGCGCAAACCATGCTGCGCCAGGTCGAAGACGTGCAGAACCGGCCTGACGATCCTGAGATGAATTAACCGGCGTTGGCGCATGTCTAACGCGGGGAAGTCGCCCGCCGGCGATGTGGTGGTATAATGGCGAACGTGTGCTGAAATTCACGGCGAGGGATCAATGATGGTTACGCCCAATTCCGAAGAGCATGAAGAGAATCAATCACCGGACGCCACCGCCGAGCATCCCGAAGCGGCAGATGCCAACTCCGAACAGGCTGAACCGGAAATTGTGCGCTTGCACGCGGTAGTGTATGGCGTGGTGCAGGGTGTTGGTTTTCGGGCGAATACCCAACGGGCTGCAAGTCAGGCGGGGATCACGGGTTGGGTGCGGAATCAGTGGGATGGGACTGTCGAGGTGGTCGCAGAAGGCCCGCGCGTCATCCTGGAACGTTTCGAACAATTTCTGCATCAAGGTCCGCGCGCGGCGCATGTCGAGCGTGTTGAATTATCCTATGAAGCGGCTACCGGCGAATTTAGCCGGTTCAGTGTGCGTTATTAACGGTTAAACTATATGTTACGATCAAATCCGCAGCGTGTCGCCTGGATGACAGTGGTTGGGGCATTAGCCGTATTTTGTGTGATGTGCCTGGGGACGTATACGCTGGCGCATTGGGTAGTGTATGAGTCTCCGATCCAGTTGAATGTTGTTTTGCATGTGGGCAAAGGCACAGTAGGGCTGGCGGAACCCGGCAATGATGAAAAAGCCGAACGCGGCACAGCTCCGGTAGCGCGCAATGATGTGCTGCGGACTGATAGTGTCTCGCAGGGGTATCTGGCGTTTTCCGATCCGTATTCGGGTGATGTGATCGCTACCGTGATGATGCACTCTGACAGCCAGACTAAGCTCCGCACGGCGAGCCGCCCGCGCTTCAGTTGGAGCGATAACCCCTATGTGATCCGGCTGGCGGATGTCACCGGGCCGGTTGAAGTGTGGGTCGCGTCGGGGGTGGACCGCGAAATCCGTCTGGAAATTATTTCCCCGTTGGGTACGCTGCATATTGAGGAAGCCGGTAATTATTTGCTTGACATCACCCCGGATTCAATCACCGTGACGCCGCGTGTGGGCAGTGCGACCTTGATCAGCGCGACGGGGCAGGCGCAGCATCTTACCGAACCGTCAGCCGGTTTGATTCAGCAGAGCGAGCCGGACATCAGCATGATAGATGGGCCGCTTGAACTGCTGTCCAACTGGAATTTTGCGAAGGGCGATGATTGGCCGGTGGAATGGCGCTGCACGGATGAATATTCGGCGGATTACCAGGATGTGCCCCCCGCTAACCTGGATTTCACGACCTTTGATGGGCGTGATGTGATTCACATCGAACGGATGCAGCCGAATCCCGGCGCGCACAAAACGCGCTGCATTCAGGTGCTTGGTGGGCCGGATGGGTTGGATGTCCGTGATTATGACAGCGTGCGTTTGCGCGTGACGATGCAGGTACATCACCAGAGTTTGAGCGCGTGCGGGATCGCGGGGACAGAGTGCCCGGTCATGCTGCAAATCAGTTACGTGAGCGAAAATGGCGAATCGCGGCGCTGGATTCATGGTTTCTATGCCAACTATGAGCCAAGTTTGGGCGGTGAGAAAAATTGCGCCGAATGTTGGGGGGATCATGAGTTTATCAACAAGGATGCCTGGTATACCTACGAATCGGGCAACCTGTTCACTATTTTGCCGGAGGGGTGGCGTCCGAGCGCGATCACCGAAATCCACTTTTTTGCGGGTGGACACCAATATGATGTGATGTTAAGCGAAGTGGCATTGCTGGCCGAACATCCCACCGACACTGTGACGGATGAGGCCGCTAGCGCCGGGGAATAACGCTAATCAGGTCACTACTATTCTGCCTGTTTCACAAAGAGATGAGAATAGAGGGAATTTTCTCTTGGTTTTACCCTGTATTTCTCTGCGTACTCTGCGGTTAAATGCTTTTGATTTTGAGGAGCATA
Organism: Anaerolineae bacterium; assembly: GCA_016929355.1. Lineage (GTDB taxonomy): Bacteria > Chloroflexota > Anaerolineae > Aggregatilineales > Aggregatilineaceae > JAFGJA01. Next base: position 8,224 of record JAFGJA010000441.1, read on the forward strand.
AAAAATGACGCTGGATCAGGACACCATTAATACGATTCTGCTGTTTGTCATCACCACCACCGGGGCGGTTGTGTCCGCGATCTGGTTAGGGTTGATTCTGTGGACGTGGCGGGATATGCAGTTGCGTTCGCGCGATCCGTTGGCGCGCATTGCCGCGAGTTTAATGGTGGCGGTGCTGGGCATTTTTGGCATTATGATCTATATCATGCTGCGCGCGCCGGAAACGTTGGCTGAGGCGTATGAGCGTTCGCTGGAAGAAGAAGCGCTGCTGCAAAATATCGAAGAAAAGCCGGTTTGTCCGGGCTGTGGGCGTCCGGTCAAAGAGGCGTGGCAGGTGTGTCCTTACTGCCATACCAAGCTGAAGAAGCCCTGTGTGGAATGTGGCGAAATGCTCGATCTGCCCTGGAATCTGTGTCCTTACTGTGCGACACCGCAGCCCATGCCGCAGCCAGCCGAATCGCCATCAGCAGGCCGCCGCGCACGCCGCCGATCTCGGTCTGCGCCGCAAGCGCCAGTTCAGCAATCACCAGCCCAGTCGCCGCAGTATGTCGATGATGAGGCGTATGAGCCGGTGGAATATATCGAGGACGACGGGTATTAGAAACCTCACCCCCGGCCCCTCTCCACGCATGGAGAGGGGGGCAGGTCAGGGTTAAACTGCTGCTCTGTTTACGGGCATGGGGGCGGATTTAGCTTTTTCACCATAAATCGGGGAACGTCGCGCGGATCAGGATCAACACCCACAGCGCCACTGTTACCAGCAGCGCCCAACGCTGCTTATGCACCACGGCGATAGCTGCCGCCGACCACGAATGAAACAGGACATACGGTGACAGGCAGGGGCCAGCAGGCAGCGCGAAGCGGATATTGCGCTTGCGCAGCGACAGGTAGACCAGCACCAACCCCACCGGTACACTGTACGGAAAAAGACTCGCGTTCCACCACTGATCCGGTTGTCCGCCCCAATCGAGGAACCAGAAACCGAACAGCAGCATGGTGATCCCCAGCGCGATTGTGACCGGGGCGAAGACGCGCACCACTTCCCGCCAACCGCCCGGTTTATCGTCTGTGCCGCGCCACGCTTCGATCAGCCAGAACAGCGCAATCGGTACACCGATCTGCGGTTTGGCGCTCACGAAAAAAAGCCCGATTTGCGGCGGCATCGTTACACCTAATAACGGAATCCAGTCAATATTGCCGTTGAGGACGCAGTGCATCACGGGCGGCGAGATCACAAACGCGCCCATAGCGAGCGGAGTCGCGCCCAGACGATAGGCGGCATACGCAAACGATCCGAGACTCACCACCAGAAAAATCGCCCCGCCGAGTTCCATCGGCAAAACGGCAATGGGCATCATGGGGATCAGCACCCACGTCGGGTTGAGGAAGCGCGGTTGCAGCGTGTCATGCGGATTATGCCCGTGCAGCAAATCCAGCGCGGCGCGGCGATACACGTCCCGCCAATCCGGGCCAAAGGGGAAGGTCAGCGAGAGGACCGGGATCATGATCACCACGACGAACGCGATGGTTATCAGCAAGCGGGGATCGGTGAGTTGGTTTGGGTTGCGTCGTTTCGCGGGCATAGGTTGCGCGTCCTCTTTCCAATAGGTTCACCTGATTCCCCCTCTCCGCTTGTGGGGAGGGGGCTAGGGGGAGGGGTTACATTAGCAGCGATAATAACACGCTTAACGTGATTATGCTGGCGAGCGTACTCACCAGAATCGTCGCCGTGACGTGTTCCGCATCCGAACCAAACTCAATTGCCAAGACGCCGCTCATAACAGCGGTGGGCATACTGACTTCGATGATAAACACCTGCCGCGTCAGGCCCGCAAAACCGAGGACCAGCGCCACCCCTACCGCCACGACTGGCGCAACAAGCAATTTCATGCCCGACGCCAGCAATACCTGCTTGAGCCGTTTTAGCGCGCTACCGCTTTGCAATGTGTGCGAGAGTTGAATGCCCAATGCGGTTAGCATACCGGGGATCGCGGCTTGTCCGGCTAAATCCATCGAATCGATGAGCGGATTGGGCAGATCGAAGTGGGTCGCGTTGACGAGTAAGCCCAATGCCGCCGCATAGGGCAGGGGGACGCGGAACATATTGAGCAGCGCTTCCCGCGTGGGAACCGAGCCGCGCGAGGCCACGAACACCCCGAACGAATTGATCATGATCGCGGAGGCGACATAACACAGGATCGCGCGCGCTTCGCCTGCATCTCCAAACGCGAGGCGGTTGAGCGGAATCCCGTAATTGCCCGCGTTGATCATCGCCACGCTGAGGATAAACGCCCCTTCCAGCTTGCGATCATAGTGCAAACTGCGCGTGACGCCATAACCGAGCGCGGACATGATCGCCAGGGCGATGATCGTGCCGATGATCAGTTGGGAGGCTTCGTCCGCCTGAATGTCCATCGTCGCCAGACTGTGAAAGACCAGCGCGGGGGTGAATAAATACACCAGCAGCCGCGACAGCGCGTGGGGGTTGATGTCCAATATATAGTCAGCGATGGCGGCTGTGCCGACCACGAGGAAAATCGGGAGAATGATATTGTATGTAATATCAGGTATGGACATGAGGCTACATCACAATTGATAAAATGATACTTAGCGTGGCAATACTGGCAATGGTCCCGATCAGAATGGTTGTGGTGACGTGTTCGGCATCGGCGCCGAACTCTGTCGCCAGGACGCCCGCCAAAACTGCCGTTGGCATACTCGCCTGCACAATCGCCACATCGCGCGTCAGACCGGACATGCCCAGGAACGCCGTGAGCGGAAAGGCGATCAGGGGGGCGACCAGCAGCCGCATTCCGGCGGCCACCATTGCCGTTTTGAGTTTGCTGGGTGAACCCGATTTTTGCTGGCGGCTGGCACGCAATGTGCGCGAAAGCTGAATGCCCAAGACCGCGATCATGCCGGGAATAGCGGCATCGGCGATGATGTCAACCGCTTCGACAATGGGATCGGGTAGTTGGGCATTACTGGTATTCACCAATATGCCTGCCGCCATCGTGTAGGGGATTGGCGTTTTGAGGATGTTTAACAGCGCCGCCCGCGTGGACATTGAGCCGCGCGACGCCAGAAACACGCCAATCGTATTACCCAGGATCGACGATCCGATATAGCACAATACGGCGCGTTCCTCGCCCGCTTGCCCAAATGCGAGCCGGTTGAGCGAAATCCCCAGATTGCCCGCATTGAGCAGGACCATACTCAGCACAAAGGCGCTTTCCAGGTGGCGATCAAAGCGCAGGTTGCGCGCCAGCAGATAGCCGAAGATGCCAACGGTGATCGATACGATCAACGTGTTGCCGATGAGCAAACCCGCTTCCCCGGCGGGAATCTCCATAAAGGCGAGGCTGCGAAAGACCAGCGCGGGCGAGAAGAAATAGATCAACAGGCGGGACATGGCATGAGGATCAATCGCGTGTTTGTGATCGATCCAGGCCGCCAGACCGACGACGATGAAAATGGGCAAAATGATATTGTAGGCGATTTCGAGTGTTGCCACGTTAGTTTTTATCCGTCGATGGGTTGGTCACAGAAGAATCGATAATAACACACTCAGCGTAATGATGCTGGTCAAAGTGCTGATCAAAATGGTGGCGGTGACGGATTCGGCATCGGCCCCAAATTCGGTAGCTAACACGCCCGCCAAAACCGCCGTTGGCATACTTGTCTGCACAATCGCTACGTCGCGCGTGATGCCGGACATGCCGAGGAGGGCGGTGATCGGGAACGCGATCAAGGGGGCGACGATCAGACGAAAGATCGTGGCGAATAAGCTGAAGCGCAACATGCCGCCGATCCCGATCTGCCATGTCCGCGAGAGTTGAATGCCTAACACCGCCAGCATTAACGGTTCGGCAGCCTGCGCCGCGAGATTGAGGGTGTTCACGAGGGTATCCGGCAGATTGAGATTGGCGGCGTTAAACAGTAGTCCGAAAGCCGCCGCGTAGGGCATAGGATTTTTCAGGACATTGAGCATCGCGCTCCGGTTGGACGTGTTGCCGCGCGATGCGAAAAATATGCCGATGGTATAGCCCATCAAGAGCGAGGCCACCATGCAGATTACGGCGCGCTCAAGACCGGGATCGCCAAATGCGAGCCGATTGAGCGGCAGGCCATAATTACCCAGGTTGGCGAAGATCAAGCTCAGGGTAAACGCGCTTTCCTGGCGGCGATCAAAGCCGATCACGCGCACAAAGCCATTGCCCAACCCGGCGGCCAGCAGCGTGATGATCACGGTTGAACCGAATAACAGACCCGCTTCCCCGGCGCTGATCTCCATGAACGCCAGACTGCGAAAAATTAACGCAGGGGCGAAAACATATACGACCATGCGTGAGGCGGGCTGTGGATCGATGTGCATGTGCCGATCCAGCACAGCGAACACGCCTGCGATCAGAAAGATCGGGATCAGGATGTTATAGGTGATTTCTAATGTTGCCACAATGCATGAGTCCGGTGTTCGTTAAAATCACTCGTGATGCTCGTGTTCACCCACGACAACGACTTTCAGGAAATTGGTCTGGCTGCCGATGCCAAAGGGAACACCGCCGATAATGATCATTATATCGTTGTCTTCGACTAACCCGACATTGTGAGCGGTGCGTGTCACCACCGGGATCATCTCGTCAATGGTCTGGAATTCTTTGACCATGACCGGCATCGTGCCCCACACCAGCGCCAGACGTTGGTAAGTGGTGCGATTCGGTGTCGCCGCCAGAATGGGTGTATTGGGCCGCACCCGCGCCACGCGCCGCGCCGTATAGCCGGACCATGTGCTGGCGACGATCAGTTTGGCATCCAGGGTGCGCGCCAGGCGTCCGGTCATGTGGCTGATCGCGGCAGGAATGGAGCGATCTTTTTCGCCTTTCACCACCTGCGAACTCAGTTCATCCGGGTGCAATTCCTGGTGTTCGATCATGTATTCTTCGGCAATACCTGCGATGCGCGTCATCATTTCCACCGCCTGTACCGGGTATTTGCCAATGGCAGTTTCGCCGGAGAGCATAATCGCGTCTGTCCCATCGAAGATCGCGTTAGCTACGTCCGTTGATTCGGCGCGAGTAGGGCGCGGATTCTCGATCATACTTTGCAACATCTGTGTAGCGGTGATCACCGGTTTGCCCGCCGCATTGCAGGCGCGAATGATGTTTTTCTGGTGGACAGGCACTTTTTCGGCGGGCGTTTCCACGCCCAGATCGCCGCGCGCGACCATCACCCCATCGGAGGCTTCGAGAATCGCGTCAAAATTGGCGATGGCTTCCGCCTTCTCGATCTTGGCGATCAGGGCGGCGTCACCGTTCATGTGCCGGACCAGCCAGCCGAGTTCGCGCATATCGTCGGCGGTGCGGACAAAGGACATGGCGATGTAATCCACGCCTTGTTCCAGCGCAAACTTGACGTGATCGCGGTCTGCTTCGGTGATCGATGAGAGACTCAATGAGGTGTCCGGCACGCTGATGCCTTTATGCGAGGACAACCAGCCGCCGATAACCACTTCACATTCCGTATCCGGGCCTTTTTTGCCTATCACGCGAAATTCAAGCTGCCCATCGTCCAGCAGCAGCCGTTCGCCCGGTTTGAGATCGGCCAACACTTCGGTATGGGGCAGGGGGATGACAAAGAGTTGTTCGGGATCGAGCGTTTCGCGCGCGGTGAGTGTGACCATATCCCCGGCGGTCAATTCAAGCGGGTCTTGCACCAGATTCCCCAGCCGGATTTTGGGGCCGGGAATATCAGCCAGGATCGCAATGACGGCGTTTTCTTCGTTGGCGAGGCGGCGAATGTTCGTAATGTTCCGCGCGTGTGTTTCATGATCGCCATGACTGAAATTGATCCGCGCCACGTCCATGCCCGCGCGAATCAGGGCGCGCAGCATTCCCACATCCTGTGAGGCCGGGCCAATCGTAGCGACGATTTTGGTACGTTTGTGGTGGTTCATCGGCAAACCTCCGATTTTTTGACAGTTCGTAGGAGCATAGGCCCATTGTACCGGGTTACAGGCAAAGTGACAGCCTGAGAATTATTCCCAGGCTGTGAAATTGTACCATATTGCGGCGGGCAATTTGCCCCTCAAGCTAA
>JAFGJA010000442.1 GCA_016929355.1 Anaerolineae bacterium
CCCTTCGAACGCGCGATCATTCGTCACGCCGGATCGCAAACCCTCACCTTGCCGACGGCGGCTCGCACTGCGCGTTACCGGGATCGCTTCATCCCCGAAGATTTGCACAATCCCGGCGGGTTCATGCTGCTGGGCTGGATCGCGGCGCACGAATTGCCCGATCTGGCGCGGGCGCTGCGCGGCACGATTCCCAACGATCCTGATGTGCCCGTGCCCGGTCTACAAAATTCGCCTATCGATCTGATCCTGCCGTTTGACTGTGCATCGGATTGGGCGATTTCGTGGGGTTATCACCATTCGACGCCGCAGAATCGCTTCGCGCTGGATTTCGCACCGCTTGTCGATGATGATCAGCCAGTGTATGCGGCGCACGCGGGCACAGTCTATCTCAAGCGGGCGGGCACAGCGCAGGGAACCGAGGCACAGTGGATCGATACCGGGCTGACCGCGCGCATCGTGGCGGCGGATGGGATCACGAGTACAGTGTACGGGCATCTTGCGCCGACGGGCACGCTGGAACACTGGCAGCTTATCGCGTCCGATCTGCCGGATTTTACCTGGATCGCAGTTGGGCAGGTCGAACAGGGCACAATGATCGGGATCGTGGGCGCTACAGGCTATGCTACCGGGCCGCATATCCATTTTGCGCTCTGGTCGTGGGATCAAAGTCTGTACCAGCCGCTGCCACTTGGCCCATTGACCGATCAAGACACTTTGACACGCGGCCAGTTGATTCCGGCGGCGCGGCGCAATAAGTGCGATTCGTACCATGCCGCCCGGTAGGGGTTACGTCTAAGAGGCCGTTTGAAATGGTGATCAACCCCTCCCTTAATCCCTCCCCGCAAGCAGGGCGGGACTTCAAAAACCTGCTTTTCTCCCTGCCTGCGGGGGAAGGGTTGGGGATGGGGGTCAAAGGACTTTTCATATGGTCTCTAAAATACACGGGCCGACTCACGCGCGTTGGCCCAGGGCGGACACATTGGTCCACCCCTACACGATCATCTGAGGTCGTTTTCGTTTCTCCATTAGAGTGAATGAGTTGAGCCTATGGCAGACGAGCCGCAATACATTGAACATGACGATTTCGACGACGTTGATTTTGATTACGCCGCAGCCTTGCAGCGCCCGCCGCGTCGTGCGCCCACGCCGCGCAGCGAACGCCAGCCGGTATCCGAACGCCGCCGCGAATACGTCGCCGGGTTTGACCTGTATCTGGCGCTGGTGGTCGGTGTGTTGTGTGCGGTTGGTATGTTGATGGTGTACAGCGCTTCGATTGACGTGAGTTATCAGGTGACGGGCAAAACCGACAGCACGACTTATTTTTTCGTGCGACAGATGCGCTCGATGCTGATCGGGCTGGTGATCCTGATTTTTCTGGCGCGGATTGATTATCATGTGTGGCGGCGACTGGCTGTGCCGATGATGTTCCTCGTGATTCTGCTGTTGGTCGCGGTGCTGCGCTTTGGTGAAACGCGCTTCGAGGCGCAGCGCGCGCTGATCGAAGGGTCGTTGCAGCCGGGTGAATTAGCAAAATTCACGGTGGTGATCTACATGGCGGCGTGGCTGGCGTCTAAACGCAGCCGGATTCGCAACATTACTTATGGGATCATTCCGTTTAGTGTGCTGGTCGGCATTGTCGCGTTTTTGATCGTGCTGCAACCGGACATCAGCACCGCCGCGAGTATTCTGGCGACGGCGCTGAGTCTGTTTTTTATCGCGGGCGCGCCCTGGTATCAACTGGTGTTTATCGGGGCGGTGATGGGTGTCGCCGGGTGGCAGTTGATCACGCAGCTTGATTACGCGCAGCAGCGTTTAGAGGCGCATTGGGCCGCGATTGAGGATTTGACGCAGGCCAGCGATCATGTGCAGCAGGCGGTGAGCGCCTTTCTCAACGGCGGCCTGACCGGAGTCGGGTTGGGGCAGGGGCAGCTTAAATTTTCGAACAATCTCCCGTTTCCGCATACGGATAGTATCTTCGCCGTGATCGGGGAGGAATTGGGCTTGCTCGGCAGTTTCGGCGTGATCGTGCTGTTCGTGATCCTGATCTATCGCGGGTTCACGGTTGCGCGCCATGCGCCGGATGCCTTCGGCGGACTGCTGGCGGCGGGTGTGACCTGCTGGATCGCGTATGATGCGCTGCTGAACGTCGCCGTGATGACCGCCATGATCCCGCCGACGGGTGTCCCGCTCCCGTTTATCAGTTTTGGCGGTTCGTCCCTGGTGGCGACGCTGGCGGGCGTGGGCTTGATGCTCAGTGTCTCGCGCGCCATTGGGCGGCGGGCGCAGGCGGAGCAAGATCGATCCCTGCACTATGCCAACAACCCACTGTAGGAGCTATAAGCTGTGTCAAGAATCATGATTTCCGCCGGGGGGACCGGCGGTGGGGTGTATCCGGCGTTGTCCGTTGCGGCGGCGCTGCGCAAGTTATATTCCCGTGCGTCTGCTGACGCGCAATCTGACAGTCTGACCATGACCTTTGTCGGTGCGCGCGGCGATATGGCCCGCGATCTGGTGGCGCGCGAAAAGGTGGATTTCGATGGGTATCATGAAATTTTAGCCGGGCCGTTGCATGGCGTGCCGCGCGTGCAGCAGATCATGAGCGCCATCAAAATTCTGATCGGCGTGCTGCAATCGATCTGGCTGGTGATTCGCTTGCGCCCGCAGGTGTTGTTTCTGACCGGGGGCTGGGTTGGATTTCCGGTGGCGGCGGCGTGCTGGCTGCTGCGCGTGCCGATTGTGATCTACGTGCCGGACATCGAACCGGGCCTCGCGCTCAAGGTGTTGGGGCGCTATTTCGCGCGGATAATTGCCGCGACGGTGCAGGCGACTGCCGAGTATTTTCCCGGCAAAGAGGTCGTCGAAACGGGGTATCCGTTACGGGGAAATTTGCAACATGTAGAAAATGTAGATCGTGACGCCGGGATCGCGCATTTCAATCTTGATCCGAACCGGCGCACATTGTTGGTGTTTGGCGGCAGCCGGGGCGCGCGCAGCATCAACCGTGTGCTGATGACCCTTGCGCCCGATCTGATCGCGCAGGGCGTGCAGATTTTGCACCTGACCGGCAACTTGGATTGGGAAAACGTCCAGGCCGATCACGCTGCACTCAGCGCTGATATACAGGCTCATTACCAGATCATGCCGTATTTATCAGACATGAGATATGCCTTCCTCGCTGCCGATCTCGTGATCAGCCGGGCGGGGGCGGCGACATTGGCCGAATATCCTGAATTTGGTTTACCGGCGCTGCTGGTCCCCTATCCCTATGCGTGGCGCTACCAGAAGATCAACGCGGATTGGCTGGTAGATCGCGGGGCCGCGCTCCGGTTGAATGATGAGACGCTGGCAACCGATCTCCTGCCTGTGATCCGCGATCTGTTAGGTACGGATCAGCATAAGCTGAACCAGATGCGATCCGCGATGGCGGCGCTCAAGCGCTCGGATGGGGCGGTGAACATTGCGCGCTTGTTGGTGCGCACGGCGCAGGGATGAGGGGCGTATGTGTAGTTGCCGGTAGGGATGTAGGGTCACGTCCCTACCGGTTTGCTCGTTGCCAGATGTTTTACCCGATAGCAACAAGTTCGAGGTCAAAGGTTAGGGGCTGTCCTGCCAGGGGATGATTAGCATCCAGGGTCGCGGTGGAATCGGTCACGGCGGCGACAGTCGTCGGGATCGCTTGCCCGGACTGGGTGCGCAGTTCGAAATGCTGACCGATTTCTGGTACAGCCGGGAATTGGTCCAGAGTCACTTCCATGATCAAATCTTCGCGGTGTTCGCCATAGGCTTGATCAACTGGAATGTGGACGGTTTTTGTATCGCCCACGGCCATGCCCAAAATGGCGTTATCAAAGCCGGGAATCACCTGGCCGACGCCGAGTGTGAATTGCAAGGGATCGCCATTACGTGAGCTGTCAAAGATTGTGCCATCATCGAGTTTGCCGGTGTAGTGAACCTGGACTGTATCATTCTGTTTTGCTGCTGGCATCTTTCCTCGTTTCTAAACTGTCGAACAATGAGTAGATCGTAACAAAGGCCATGCTGTGTTCCAACCCCTAGTTTGCAGGGGATGGGCACGCTTATTCCGCCAATGCTGCGGCCATGTTTTGTATGATCTTGAGCGTCAGCAGACAGTCTCCGGCGGCGGTATGCGCGCCTGTGACCGTGATTCCCTCAAGCGCGCAAGCCTCTGTGAGTTTGACCCACTTGAAGCTGTTGTACTTCGGATTCCACTGCCCGTAGTAGCGCGCGTATTGCTTCATGGCGCATTGCCAGGGCGAGGTGGCGATTTCATCTAACCGGTAGCGAGTGCCGGCTTGCGCCAGAATCCGCGCGTCAAAGTCCACGTTATAGGCGATGACCTGTTGGCCCGCCAGCATGGTGCGCAGTTGGGGGAAGATCGCCGGGAAGGTGGGCGCACCGGCCAGCATGTCCGGGGTGATACCATGCACGCGCGCTGCGCCGGGATGGATCGCTTTGGTGGGTTTGATCAGCGTATCCAGCAGGATTTCGCCCGCGCTGCTGATGATGCCGATCTGCACGAATTCGTCATCAGCCTCGGTCCCGGTGGTTTCACCGTCGAGGATCACGAATTCAGCCTGGAGTAGATCGCGCGCCCAAACTGCCGCTTCCTGGCGCTGTTGTTCTAACCATTAGTTAACCTTCGCAATAGGAAGAACAGGCAAACTGCCCCCTCCCCGCCAGGATCAGGCAGGCATCCGTTGCATGATCTGACGG
>JAFGJA010000042.1 GCA_016929355.1 Anaerolineae bacterium
TTCATCGCGCAGGACGCCGACCAACCACAGCCCGCCGAAGGTTTGCTGGTGATGAGCGATACCATGCGCGGCGCGGTGCTGGGATCAACGCAAGTGATGTTCGATCTCGTGCCAGAAGATGGCCTTGACGTGACCAGCGCCACCTTTCAGATCGCGCCGGATGTGGAATATGTGCTGGTGACGGGTTTGCAACCGGGCGCGGAGTACCGAGTCGTGGGTGCGGGCGGCTTCGCACAAACGCTCACCGCCGATGCTGCGGGCCTGATCTTGATCGGGGGTGCGCCGCCGGGTACGATGAGGGTGAGTGTCAACGAGTAGGCACATTATTGCCCGCCCTCCACCATCGCGCGCACCGCCTCCACCGTCGCCACCACATCCGGCAGTTCCTCGCGCCACAACGTCGGAATGTGCAGCGCCAGCTTGGGCAATTTCGGCGTAGTGTAATGGCCGTTTTCGTCGGGCTGCACATCAGCGTAAAAACCCGTATCCGATTTTAAGCGGTAAAAACGGCACGCCTGCCGTAGCGGATCAATGATCCAGTATTCACTCACACCGCCCTGCTCATATTCCTTGAACTTGTCGCCGTAATCGCGCGCGGTGCTTTCCGGCGATACGATTTCGATACAAATGTCAGCCGGGCCGATCATGGCCGTATCGGTCAGTTGGCCGGGATTGTCGTTGCGGATAATTTGCAGATCGGGTTCGCGCGCGGCTCCCACATTTTCAAGTCTCATGACAAACGGCGCGCTGACAATTTGCCCGATAGGGTTAAACGAAAAATAGGTTTCCAACAATCGCAAAAAATACTGCGTTAGCAAGACGTGTTTCAAGGCCGCGGGGGACATTTTAATGACGACTCCTTGTACCCATTCATGGAAATCCGCCGCATACTGCGCCATATAGTCCACATAGGCAACATCGGTTGCAACAACTTCACCAGAGGGCAAAGTCGCAAAAATTGGCAGCGTTAGTGTTACCATGATCAATCCTCGCTCGTTGTCGTTGTCCCTATTTTAGCATACTCCCGGCTCACGCATCCCGGCGCGCTTCCAGGCAAATCACGCCCTCCGGCCCGACCAGCGCATCATGAATCATACTGATTACTGCACATGCCACTTATCGTAGCGCTGAATCCCCAAAATGGATGGCGTGAACGTCACCTGATCGCTGATCAAACTTTGCGTCGCATAGAAATAGATCGGGGCAATGGCGGCATCTTCCCAGGTCAGGATATGTTCGGCGCGCGCATAAAGATCGCGGCGCTGCTGCGTATCCAGCAACCGGGCAGCTTTATCGATCAATGCGTCAAATTCCTCATTGCGCCAATTGGTGTTATTGCTGCCGAATTTCGAGTGGAACACACTTCCCAAAAAACTGTTCGGATCGGGATAATCCGCGCACCAGCCTAACCGCCAGATTTGCGGGGCATCCGTCGCCAGTAAATCCAGATAGGTGCGCCATTCCTGGCTCTCAATCTTGACCTCAATCCCCAATGTTTCACGCCACATACGCTGCACCGACTGCGCCACCAACGTATGACTCTCATTGATGTTATGCGTCAGGGTGAGGGGCGGCATGGTGTCCGTTGTCGTACCGGTTTCCGCGAAATATAACGCCAACTCCGCCTGTGCCTGCTGCGGATCGCTGTGTATACCCAAATCGGGATATTCCGCTTGCGTGGGTGAAGCCGCAAAAGTGGGCAGCGTGAAAAACCCGGCGGGCTGCTGCCCCCCTTTGGTCACAGTTGCCACCAGTTTTTCCCGATCAATTGCCAGCGAAAGCGCGCGCCGTAGATGCACATTATCAACCGGCGGTTTCTCCACGTTGAACCCGTAATAGTAAGTGCAATCGCTCGGTCCAAAGTAGAGTTCGTCCGGGCGCTCAACCCGCAGCCGGTCCAACGCTGATGAGGAAACGGTTTCGATCACATCCACCTCGCCCGTTTCGAACGCGACCAGCGCCACCGCTTCCGCCAACATCCGCGCTTCAATCACGTCGATTTCGGGGATGGGATGGCTTTCGGTCCCCGGCCAATAGGGGTTTTTGACCACGACTACTCGCGCACCGGGCGCGTAACTTTTCAGCACAAATGAGCCGTAAGAGGGATAGTTACCGGGCAGCGTCCAGGCAGCGCCGTAACGCTCAATCGCCCATTGCGGCTGCGCCGTAAATACCCACATCCCATACACTTGCAGCAAAAAACCGGCCGGTTCCGGCGCGGTGATCTGAAGCGTGTAATCATCCAACGCCGCGATCTGCACATCCTCGACCCGACCTTCCCCCTTGTAAAAAGCATCTCCCCCCGCGATCCATTGCGCGGCCATATAGCCATAATCGGCCCGCGTTGCCGGGTCCATTGTGCGCAGCGTCCCATACACAAAATCGTGCGCGGTGACATAACGCACATGGCCCGCCGCATCCGTCACCGGCGCAACCTGTCCGGTGGTGAAATCGTAAACGACCCAGGGCACGCCTTGTTTGATCGTGAATGTATACGTGCGGAAATCCTCGGAAATCGTCCAAGCGGTAGCCATACCGTGCTGTGGTTCCGCCGTAAGCTCGTTGCGCGGCACTAACGACGGGTACATCATCGTGATAAACGTGACCGAGGTTACATCCATCGCCCGCGCCACGTCCCATTCAACTGCCGTGCCGGTTGCACCCAGCACCACGCGCAACGTTTTAGGCGTTTGCGCCCCACTCACCGCGAATCCGGGCAACATCACTAATACGGCCAGACCGAAAACAAGCACTCTACGGAAAAAATGTGTCATGGAATTGATGGTTTGTTATCTCCTACGCAGGTTTAGTTTGTGTTGCCAGGGGAGTATACCCCATGACATTATACGTCGTTTTTTAACGCAATTGCCGATAAAAATTAATCTTTCTTAAACTCCATCGACCCATGATTTAATCTAAACTTTCTTGTGGCTTTATAAGTCTCCTCTATCATGTTGCATGGTTCAAGGCACTGTACACACATAACACAGTGTCCATACGTAAACTTTGCAAATAGCGAGAGGGACAATCTCACATGCAGCAAAATAACCTGAAACGTTTCCTGATGTTGGCCTTGATTTTGACATTCGCCCTGCCCTTTACCAGTGTATCCGCGCAAGACCCCATCGAATTGGAAGAAGTCGATCCGTTGTCTGTGACGGGTGACATCGCCATTGCCGGTAGCTCCACGGTGGAACCTGTCACCGTGGCGATGGCCGCCCGCTTCAATGACGATGGCTTCATGGGTAACATCGCCATTGCCGAAACCGGAACCAGCGCGGGTTTCGAACGCTTCTGCACCGAAGGCTCGACGGACATCTCAAACGCCAGCCGTGCGATCAAGAGCAGCGAAGTTGAAGCTTGCGCCGCCATTGGCCGTGACATCCTCGAATTCCACATCGGCACCGACGCCATCGCCATCTCGGTGAAAGCCGGTTCCTACGTTGACCAGCTCAAGCGCAGCCAACTGATCGCCATCTTCACCGGCGAAGTCACCACCTGGGACCAGGTAAACCCCGCATGGCCCGCCGACGAAATCAAACTGTATATCCCCGGTGTGGATAGCGGTACATTCGACTTCTTTGGTGAAGCTGTGTTGGGGACGAAGGGCATGTACAGCGAGCGCGAAGATCGCTTCGCCGCCCTGCTCGAACCGGCCCCCACCACCAGCGAAAATGACTACACCCTGGTCGAAGGGATCATCGGCAGCGAAGGCGCGATTGGTTACTTCGGTTTCGCGTACTATGTCGAGAATGCCGACGAACTGCAAGCCGTAGCGATTGCCAACGATGTTAAGAATGACGACGAAGGCAACCTCGTGGTTATCCCCGAAGACGAATGGGCAGCCGCCGGCATCGACTACGTAGCCCCGACCAGCGACACCGCCCAGAGTGGCGAATACATGCTCAGCCGCCCGTTGTTCATCTACAGCGCCAAGAGCGTCTTCGCTGAAAAACCGCAGGTGATGGCCTTCGTGCAGTACTACCTCGCCAACGCCGAAGAGGTTGTGCTGGAAGTGGGTTACTTCCCGATTGACGTGGCATCCATGAACGCGACCAAGCAAATCTTCCTGGATGCGGTTGCCGAATTGCAGTAAGTGCCGGGCAACATGACCGAGGGATAGACCAGCCGGTCACTGGATAGCACCTGAATGGTATGGGGTTGATGCAGGCAGATCGCCCCATACTATTGTGTTTGAATGGTAAATTCGCTAATAAAAAATGCGTTTGAAAAAATACTTTAATAAGGCCGGAAAAATTTTGTGACGGTGTCGGGATACCTAGCGTAGAGGAGACCTAATGAATCAAGAGGCATCCATCATGCGTGATACAGCACGATCATCTGTGTCATCAACTGAACGCATTCGCCAGATGGGATTGGCGCGGCGCACACGTCCGGGCGAAATGGCGATTCAGACATTTCTGTTTTTGTGTGGGTTTCTTACCATCTTCACCACCCTCGCCATTGTCTTTGTGCTGGGCCGCGAATCCCTGCTGCTGATCCAGACTGATTACATCGATGGCAGTGGCACAGTGCATGACATTGGCGTGCTGGATTTCGTCAACACAACGGCATGGCAGCCCCACAGCTACAAGGTCGGGATTGCCCCGCTCGCCTCCGCCACGCTGATGAGTTCCGCGATTGCGATGCTGGTTGCGCTGCCGCTTGGCCTGGGATCGGCCATTTATCTGAGCGAATATGCGAGTTCTACCGTGCGGCAGATCGTCAAACCCATTCTGGAAGTGTTGGCCGGTGTGCCCACCGTCGTGTATGGGTTCTTCGCGCTGCAATTCATGACGCCGCTCATGCAGGACATGTTAGGCCGCGATACGGTGGAGATTTTTAATGTCGCCTCAGCCGGGTTGGTCATGGGCGTGATGATTTTGCCTCTCGTCGCCTCGATGAGCGAAGACGCTCTGAGCGCGGTCCCGCACACGCTGCGCGAAGCCGCCTACGGCCTGGGATCGACCAGACTCGAAACCACGATCCGCATTGTGCTTCCGGCGGCGGTATCGGGCATCGTGGCCGCGTTCATCATCGCTATTTCCCGCGCCATTGGCGAAACGATGATCATGGCCGTAGCAGCCGGGGCGCGACCCAATTTCACGATCAATCCGTTCGAATCCGCCTGGACCATGACCGGCTACATCGCCAGCATTAGCGGCGGCGATCTGGCTTATGACACGCTGGACTACAACAGCATTTTTGTCGTCGGGCTGCTGCTGTTCCTGATGACGCTCGGCCTCAATATTATGAGCCGGGGTCTGGTCGCGCGGTTCCGCGAAGTGTACGATTAGGGGATGGTGTAAATCATGGATCGTTTAGCGTTACTGGGTTCATTCTTTTTCACGCTCTTGATCGCCACCAATGGCAGCATGACTTCCGCTTCCGTGCTGGCGCGCAAAGGGCATAATCCGCGTCTTGGCGCGGTGATCGGCTGGCTGGTCGGCGCGGCAGGCGGGATGATTCCCGCGCTGCTGATTTTGACGCTGGCGGATCGTGGCTCGCTGGCGGTGCTGGCGAGTGTGATCGGCAGTCTGGGCGCATTAATCGCGCTCTGGCATCTCACCCCAGACCGCGCGCAGCAAGGCAGCGACCTCCCATCGGACGAGAATCTCCGGCGCAACATCGTAGGCCGCCATGTGCGCGGCACGATCATGAAGTGGCTGTTTATCGGCTCGATTGCCATTGCCCTGATCACGCTGGGCGTGCTGCTCTGGACGATCATCAACAAATCAGTCGGTCTGGTGGCGATGCAATATGCCGTACAGCCGGATGAGTTGGTCCTCAACGGCGAACCCACCGGACGCGAATTGGAAGACCTCGCCGCCGACGAATTACAGGCTGTGTTAGCGGAAAATGTGCGTGTGGCGCTACTGCGCGTGTACCTCCTGCAAAACGTGGTGAACGCGGACCAGGACAAATGGGCCGATTTGAGTCCCCAATTGGTGAGCGAAGTCTTGCAAGGAAAAGATTACCCCGCCGAACTAGCCGACCTCGCCTTTAACAAGCTGGACGAAACACAAGCCGCAACCCTCCTCGCGCTGAATCTGGATCGGGGCGCAGTCGAAGACATAATCTTCGATGAAGTGATCCAACCGGAAGTGGTTGAGGGGTGGTCGCTGTGGGCATCGCTCACGGATCGGGACGCTATCGCAGCGATCACCGCCGTCGATTATCCCGACGCGGAATTGGAATGGCGCTCCTGGGTCAGTTGGGAATTCCTGAGCAGTCCACTTGATCCGCGTAAACCCGATGATACCGGTATCCGTCCGGGGCTGAAAGGCTCGCTGCTGGTGATCGCGTTCACAATTCTGGTCGCGTTTCCGGTAGGCGTCGGCGCGGCGATTTACCTCGAAGAATACGCCACCGATAACTGGCTCAACCGGGTCATCCAGACCAATATCAACAATCTCGCGGGAGTACCTTCGATCATCTACGGCATGTTAGGGCTGGCGATCTTCGTGCGCTTGCTCGAA
>JAFGJA010000043.1 GCA_016929355.1 Anaerolineae bacterium
ACGGGCACACCCTTCGCTTGCTGCAACTGCTCGAAGCGGCGATTGCTGCCGCCCGCACGTTGGGTGAAACGTATCAGCCTACGCTCGATTTTTTGTTGGGCAAACAGGGCAACATCTATTTTGATCGCGGGGCGCTGCCGGAAGCCTTAGCCGCCTATCGCGGGGCGCTGGATGTGGCACGAGCGCTTGATCGGCGTAACCGCCAACCATTGCTATTATGTGCCATTGGTAAGGTGTTATCGGCGCAAAACGCAACCGAACAGGCGGAAGCGCATTTTGCGGAAGCGGCCCAGATTGCGCACGAACTCGATGACAAATTTTTGCTGGGCTTTGTGTTGGAGCATCAAGGGTATCATGCGCAATCGACAGGTAATTACGAGGCCGCGCGCGATTATTTTGGGCAAGAGATCGCCATCGCCGCCGCGATTGACGATGCGCTGACGCAGTTTTACGCCTTGCTGAATTACGGTTCCGCCGAACATGAATTGAACCACTATGAATCGGCACTGGAATACCACAACCGCGCCCTGACCATTGCCGAGAATCTCAACAATCCGATCCTGATCGCGCTGGCGATCCAGAATAAGGGAGAAGATTATGTGCGGTTGGGCAATGGGGACGAAGCACTGACCCATTTCAACCGGGCGCTGGCGATTTTCCGCGAGAGTGGGATGCAGTCCAAAGCACGCGAAGTAGAAGACCTTTTACGTAACTTAGCCAATTGAGAAAGAGGACCATTATGAAAAAAGCGACAGTGTATCTGATACTGATCAGCCTGATCGCAGGCGTGTTTGGGACGCTGCCCGCCGCCGCCCAGAGCAATTTTGATGTGGCAATCCTCGTGGTTGATGATTTTTCCGATACGGATTTGAGCGCAGCCGAAGCGGAAGATTTGGCAGATGGGGAAAACTGCGCGCTTAATCTAGAAGGGCAATCCTTTGCTGTGCGCGGCGTTTCTGCTAATCCGATTGATGTGCCGCACGGCGATTTAGTGTATGCACAAATCGAAGAATTATTGGACGAGGCCAATGCAAGCAATTGGATTGATCTGATCCCCGTCGATATTCACGGCTTGACCACCGATGAGGTCGCCAGCGCTATCGAAGACGCTATCGCCGATCATCCCGCCGATTTTTACGTGTTGAATATGAGCTTTGCGATCATTCCGTGTGAATATATGGCCGATTTTGCCGATCTTGGCGGGCAATTGATGAATGCGCGGGATGCGAAAGAACTCAATCGCTACCGGGGCATTTTCCAACGCGCCGTTGTGTTCTATGATAAAACCGTCTTCCCGGCGATGTCCCACAAAATGCAGGACGCTACCGATCTCGATCCCCTGCAAAGCCTGCTCACCAGCCTGGGCAGTCAGGTGATTCCGGTGGCCTCGGCGGGCAACTTCGGCCTCGATTTTCCGTTCTGGCCCGGCGCATGGGGCCAGGTAATAAGCGTGAGTGCCAGCGAGGGAACCGGCTATCAAGCGTCGGCTTCCTGGCGCAAACAGGATGACACCCCGCTTTTGAACGCCGAAAGCGATAATCCCAACAAGCCCCTGCGTATTTCGCATTACGGCGAGGTCATGCTGCCCGGTGAATATGACAGTGACGAGGGATTGGTATCCGGCACATCGTTCGCCGCGCCGCGTCTGAGCGTCCTCATGGCGCTGTATGTAGCGGATGTTGGCGGCAGCTATTGCACAAACTCCAATGGCTATCCCGCGTTGGCGTCCGGCGATTGGGATAACTTGACGCTGGCGGAAACGGTGCAAGAATACTGTCCCGCGTTGGCAGCGTATATTCCCTGATCATTTGATGCAGCGCTTGCACCGGGAGCCGTTGTGGTTCCCGGTTTTTTTCGCGTTATAATACTATGTAGAATCACATAAAGGCTAATAAAAAAATGCCCAGTGCGCCACGTCCATTATTTTGTTGCAATCATCATTTCTTCGCGCAGCCAATTGTCCTCATTCCCTAATAGTTGCCGATTAAGTTGAATAATCGGAAGCTATTTTATATTTCTTATATAGTATTTATATTGTTACTTCTATTCTTATAGTAATAATTTCATATCTTAGAATAATTCTAACTAAGTTTAGATTAACCTTTAAATCTGAAAAGCGTAAAATAATGATTGTTAAACGATCATAACTATTATGAAATTTTAACCGTTAGAAGGTTGACCATCGACCACCATCAATGGTATGCTGAGGACATCTATCAGGGGGTCCCCAGTGTACTCCCAAGTTTGCTCAAAATCACAATGCCAGTCGTGATTTTTTGCGTCTAATTACATTTCACGTAAATGTGCCACTCAGCCTCGCGGTTCAGTTTGATTTCCGCATCACCGCTTTGCGACCTTTGCTTCACGCTGAGTTTATACGTACCGGTGCGATAATTCCCCAGCACGTCGAAGACCTGATACACCAGTGGCTTGCCATCCTCGAAGGTCTTGTCAACCTGCCCCGTAATGTGATACGGCTGTGATTGTCCTGGCCCGGTGAGATCAACCTTAGTGGTTTTTCGATTGTCACCGGTGATATAGGCTACAATCACCCACGCGCCCACCTCGGACTCCGTGTCATAGCTGCAATTCGTTCCCTTGATTGAATGTTTGTAGCTCGTGCCCGATTCACCGCCGCCGCGTAGGACCATCAGCAGCAAGCACGCCCCCAACACTGCGCCTAACGCAATCAGTATTTTTTTTCGCATCATGTACTCCTTTCAGTGCATAAATATGTTTTTCCACTATACACCGATTCAGGACCTAGCGAGGCTGTGACTCACAGACATAACTACCACCTGTGACATTATTCCTATTTTAAGTTGCCGTTTGTCAGATCGCCGCCGCGTTGTAGGTTGAGCGCGATGGCGGGTGTATGCGCTCCGAAACCCCACCGATGGCACGCGCCGGATCGTCAAGCCGCACGACTTGCGCCGCACCTATGCGCGGTTAGCGTGGGAAACCGGGATGCAACCCATCGCCATTCAGCAGAACCTCGGTCACGCGAGTCTGGACACAACGTTGATCTATATTGGTGATCTAGACACCTCACACCGGCAGCCGGGCGCGTTTTTGGCGTTCAATTTGGGGCGTTTGCCAGACAATCCTCTGATGTGAGTCCTCAAAAAAAGAACCGGAATTATCGAAAACTCCGGTTCATCGTGATCACCTTACAAACGTCCCGCTAATCCTCTTTACCGCCCAACATCACATTATCCACGCGGATAGTCGGCGCAAGGATCATCCCCATGATCGGGATCGTGCGCAGGTTGTTGCCAACTTCGCTGATATTCTTGAGCAGATCGGGGAGCGTGGTCGCCAGCGTCACACCGGAAACAGGTTTGGTCAATTCGCCATTCTCGATCCAGCGTCCATACGCGCCCATCGAACATTCACCCGTCAGGGGATCGATGCCGCCGGTCTGCATGATCTGTGTGACGTAGATGCCGTTTTCAACTTCGCCAATGATCTCCTCCGGCGTTTTGACGCCCGGTTGCAGATAAAAATTACTCAAGCCCAAGCGCGGCACATTGCGATGTGAGGGACGTTGCGCATTGCCCGTTGAGATTTGATGATCTTTCGCGGCGGAGTACGAATCGTATAGCACGTTTTCGAAGACCCCTTCGCTGATCAAACGGGTAGCGCTGGTCGGCACGCCTTCGCCATCAAACGGGGCGCTGGCAAGACCGCGCTTCATCCGCCCGTTGTCCATCAAACTCACCTTATCCGAGGCAATATCCTGGCCCAATTTGCCGATCAGGAAGGAACGCCCTTTTTGCATCGCTTCGGCGGTCATCGCTTGCGCCATCGTACCGAGCAGCATCGCGGTGACGAACGGCGCGAACACCACCGGGCAGGTCTGCGTCGGGACGGTTTCGCCGCCCAACGCCATCAGCGCACTTTCCGCCGCTTCTTGCGCAATGGAGTCGGGATCGAGTTCGGCAAAGAAATTGGACGCGCCAATGCCGATACCCTCAACGGCGTGTTCACCTTCCCGCGCAAACGCGAAAACGTAACTAAACGTGCTGGTGCGATCATATTGCCCGGCGAAACCGTTCGAATTGGCGAGATATACATGCGTGATCTCATCGCCATATACCACCTGCCGCGCCATCTCAATTCGTTTATCCTGCGCGAGAACGGCGGCTTCGATGCGACGCAGCAGATCGATCTTGGCTTCGGTGCTGACCGCTTCGAAGTCGGGATCGTAGATTTCCAGATCGTCATCGGGAATCGGCTGCGGGGTCGGCAAACGGCGATAGTCATCGGGGGAAGCTACTGCCGCCAGTTCAACCGCCGCCTGCCATGTTTTCGCCACATTCGCCGGGGTAAAATCGGACGTATAGGCATAGCCCACGCGCCCACCATCGATCACACGCACGCCCAGCCCTTTCGAGCGGGCTTGCGAGAGTTTTTCGACTGCGCCAGTCCCATATTCGATCTGGGTTTCCTGGCTATCCATAATAATCGCTTCCGCTTCCACGCCGCGCGCTGCTGCCTGCGTCACAATATCGCGGACTAATGCCAAATAATCGGTCATGAGTGCATATACTCCTCAGTAAGTATTTTACGCCAACGCTACGCCGTGCCGCCAACCATGACACGCGGAATCCGAATCGTGGGTTGGCCGACGCTGACACGCGCCGCCTGTCCCTTGCCACACGTCCCAATACCGGGGTCTAATGCCAGGTCATTGCCCACCATGTCGATCTCAGTCAGCACTTTTGGCCCGTTGCCCATCACCGTCGCGCCGCGTAGGGGGGTGGTCAATTCACCATTTTCGATCAGGTAGGCTTCGGTGGCGCTGAACACAAAATCACCCTTAGCGAGTTCGGCCTGTCCGCCCGCCATCATTTTGATGTAGATGCCGCTTTTCGTCGCGGCGATGATCTCGTCGGGATCGGATTCGCCCGCGTCAATATAGGTATTGGTCATGCGTGGCATGGGCATGTGGCGGAAACTTTCGCGGCGACCATTGCCCGTCGAGGTTGCGCGTCCGGCGCGGCGGGCTTCGGTCAAGTCCCACATATATTCCTTCAAAATGCCTTTTTCGATCAATTGGGTGCGCTGGCTCGGCGTTCCGTCATCGTCAAAACGCAAGGAGCCACGTCGTCCGGGGATCGTGCCATCATCCACCGCGCTAATGAGCGGTGACGCGACCTGCTCACCAATGCGCCCGGCGTAAGCTGATGCGCCTTTGGTGATGAAATCCGCTTCGAGTTGGTGGCCGCACGCCTCATGGAACAAGACACCGCCCCAGCCATTCGGCATGACAACGGTCATTTCTCCGGCGGGACAGGGTTTGGCATCCAACATTTTTACAGCAGTCGTGGCCGTGTCACGGACTTCGGTATCCCATTCGTGTTCGTCGAGGATTTCCAACCCCTTTTGCCCACCGAATGCGATTGTGGAACGCTGCAACACGTCGTCTTTCTGGGCGACAACCGATGCGCGCAGTTCAACAATGTTGCGATCATCTTCGACGTGCAGCCCTTCCGAATTGAAAATCCAGACCTTGCGGTTGACTTCCTGATAACCACCCAACACCTGCCGCACACGCGGATCGTAGGCGCGCGCGATTTCGTCGGCACGGCAGAGCAGCGCGGTTTTGTCGGCAATCGTCATGCTGTCAAAGGACTTGACAATGGGAAATTCTAACGGACTCTGGCGCTGCGTCAGATCGATCACCTGGACGTAACTGCTCCCTTGAGCCGCCGCCGCCGCCGCGTGCGCCGCCGCGATCAAACTGGCTTCGCTCAGATCGTCGGTGAACGCATACGTGACCAGATCGCCAAAAAAGACACGGATGCCCGCGCCGCGATCTTCCCCGCGTAAAGCGGTTTCGATTTTCGAGTCTTCCATCGTCAGATTTAGCGAGGTGCGATCCTCGACATACACCTCCGCGAGGTCCCCGCCTGACCGCAAAGCAGCCGCCAGGGTCTTGGTTACAAGTTCAAGTGGTATCATACAATTTCCATCCTAAATGTGTTGATTGAACAAAAACAACGCGGCGTTAGCGCCTGATTGGTGACAAAGCGTTATACTCACTATACTGAAAAATTTTGTCATCGCAAAAACCTCGTTTAGATTACGCCGCCAAGCCCTGTTGTGTTTCTCATACAACATTGGCTCAACCGAATGCCTCAGGTACAATTGCAGTAAGATTGGTTTTTATGGGAAGCGAGAGCACTGTGACCGACCACCAGCCGCCAGAAGAAAATTATAGTAAAGCCAATGAAGATTTCCTCAAAGCGGTTTACCTGCTGCAACAAGATCAGGAGCGAGTGCAAACGTCCGTACTCGCCGAGGCGTTGAACATTTCCGCCCCCTCCACTACCGAAATGGCGAAAAAGTTGGCAAAAGCGCAACTGGTTATTCACGAACCGTATCGCGGCATCCGCCTGACCGAAGCCGGAGAACGGATCGCGTTGGAGATTGTGCGCCACCACCGGCTGCTTGAATTATTTTTAGTGCAGGCGTTAGGTTATGCCTGGGATGAAGTACATGAAGAAGCGGAACAACTGGAACACGCCGTTTCCGAACGCCTGATGCAGCGTATCGCGGAATATCTCGGCAACCCGCGCTACGATCCACATGGCGATCCCATCCCCGGTCCAGAGGGGGATATTCATGACCGCGAACTGACGCCGTTAGCGGAATGGGAAATCGGGGAAAAAGGGTTGATCGCCCGGTTACGCGATCAATCGCCGGAAATGCTGCGCTACCTGGACGATAAGGGCCTCGTCATTGCGGCGCAAGTGGAAATACTGAAAACCGATCCCTTTGATGGCCCGCTCACCTTATTAGTCGATGGCACGGAACAAGTGATTGGGGTCAATGTCGCCCAATACATCCTCGTGGCCCCTTACGAAAACCCCCATTAGCGCCAACCGCGCCAACAGAAAGCAGCACCCATACAGCACCAACACACAGCACCAATAGCAAGAGGCGGGGTTGGTATGCCGCCGCCTCTTGTTTGTCCGTTATATAGTATGATTGTGCGCCGTTACTGCATGGCCCCTTTCCAGACCGCATCCAGCGTTTGGAGCGTGACCAGATTGCGCACGTTGTACCCGTTGTCCAGATAGTCCGCTGTCAGGTAGCATGAATTATCATTGGGCGGCGTGTCCAGGTGGAACCCGTCATCCTCAACCCCATGATTCGGCAGACTTTCCAGCGCGACCCACAGATTGATCAACGGAATGCCGTAATCCTGCGCAATCTTGATCACGATCTGGTTGTAGAGTACGGTGTGATTCCAGAAGCCCGTATTGCTGGGGAAGGTGCTCAGAATCGGCACAACGTTCTGCTCAATCGTCAACCGGACCACATCACGCAGGTAGAAATCGAACTCATAAGCCGACATGACCAGCAGATCGCTCGTGCCGAACATGATAATCGCCACGCTGGGGTTATGCACCCGATATTCGCAATCCATCGGCGATTCACCGGGTTGGCACACGCCCGGATTCGCGTAGTCGGGATTCATAACGGTGTTCACGTTATACCCATTGTGGGCGGCTTCGCTATTATAGGCCAGCGATTCGCCAAAGTGGTTGATCACGCCTTGCAAATCGGTGTATGGCCCTAAGTTGTACTGGCCCCAGGCAAACTGACTCAGAAAATACCAGTGCGCGGAGGAGCAATCACCCACCTTCGCCACAACATTCGGATTCCGGCCAGCCGCGCGGCCCGCGAGGAAAATATCGCGCGCGCGGGGCGTGGAGCCGCCCACCGCCGGGACCGCCGCAATATCGAGTCCCGCGATAGTTGAGAGATTAAAACTACCGATCACCACGCCATCGTATGCGCCACCAGTGGTCGGGGGAACACCACCGCCCAGATTAACCGCCGGAGCCTGCGATTGTTCGGCTGCACCGCCCGCCGTTGCGCCACCGGCACGAATCACTTCGCCGCTTTCCGGCAGATTCCAGGCGCTCACCCCTTCGAATTTAATGTAGATGCTGTAGAACCAGCCGCGCACTGTCCCGTCAGCCGTTTGTGCTAACACCCACGAGGCATCAGCATTACGCGCTTCGAGCACCAGCGCCGTGCCACCGGAGATATACCCCAAGGAACTGTTCTGCGTACCGGGGCCACTGCGCACATTAAGATCGTAGACGGCGTAGGCATTCACGCCGCCAGCCGGGGCTGCCGCCGCCGGAGCCGCATCACCGCCACTTTGCGCTTGCGTATCCTGCGCCGGAGCCTGCGCCGCGCCGACAATTTCACTGCTCACTCCAAGCCGGGCGGCAGCATATCCCGCCGGATAGGTCAGATAAATTGAATACACCCAACCGCGAAATGCACCATCTTCGGTATGGCCCAAGACCCACGAAATATCATCATTCCGCGCTTCAAGCACCAGCGCTGTGCCGGGAGCCAGATAGGTTACAACATCATAATCCGTACCCGGACCAGTGCGCATGGTTAATTGATAGGTTGCATAAGGCAGTGAGTCTTGCGCCGTGACCGGGAGCAAACCACCGATCAAAACCAGGCAGACGATCAAACTCACCAAACTTGTTTTCCGCAGCATACAATACAACTCCTTAAACTATTGAATGTGCTATAGTGTATCTCATGTTGATGATGCGCCCAATTTACCCAATGTGAGCCATGCTGTAAATAGCCGGACTCGACGCTTTAGCAACGATCCATCACCTGTACGCCCGTTGCGCCAAAAGTCGTCAGGCTGGCAATGATCGCGGGCACTTCGTCCAGCGATACCCGTTTGGTGACTAAGCGCGACGGATCAAGCACACCATGCTCGATCAAACGCAGCATCTCCGGGTAAGCGTGCGCCTGCAAACCATGACTGCCGTAAATCTCCAACTCCCAGCCAATCACCCGGCCCATCGGCAAGGGCGGATCGGCATCCTCACCGACCAATAAGCCCACCTGCACATGACGCCCGCGCCGCCGCAGACTCAAAATCGAGTTACGCGCCGTGATGACGCTGCCCAACGCATCAAGCGAGACATGCGCGCCGCCCTGCGTCAGATCGTGGATTGCACCCGCCACGTCCACAACCTCACGCGCGTTGATGGTGTGGACAGCGCCCAACGCTTGCGCGAGATCAAGCGCTTCCGGTTTGATGTCCACGGCGATCACCTGCGCGCCCATCGCCACCGCGATCAGAATCGCGGAGAGGCCGACGCCACCGCAACCATGCACGACAACCCATTCGCCGGGTTTGACGCGCCCTTGCGCCACGACTGCGCGAAATGATGTAGCAAAACGACAGCCCAAACTGGCAACATGGGCATAATCCAGCGCCTCAGGAATCCGCACGAGATTGGTATCGGCATAGGGCAGGGCGACATATTCGGCAAACGATCCCCAGGCGGTGAAACCGGGTTGGAATTGGTGCGCGCAGACCTGATGATCACCTTTGGCGCAATCGGGACAATTACCGCAGCCCAACACAAACGGGACGGTCACGCGATCCCCAACGGTCCAGCGCTGCACATCTTGGCCTACCGCGACGATTTCGCCCGCCAATTCGTGACCGGGCACATGTGGCAGTTCGGTAATATCAGGATCGTGGCCCTGCCAGCCGTGCCAATCGCTGCGGCAGATGCCGTTGGCTTGTACGGCGACGACCACGCCATCGGGTGAAGGCGTGGGATCGGGCATGGTGGCGATGGTCAACGGTCCCCCAAATGTTTCATAGATAACGGCTCGCATCGTAGTTTTCCCTTCGAGATGAAAAATTTCGCGTCACCTATAAAACCTCATCTGGGGGTTTTCTTCAAATTAAGGGGAATAGCAGCTAGAAATCAGCGATCAGCGCACGATCTGCCTCAGCCGCAACGGATTCGAGGGGGGCTGCGCCTAGCGAATGTTCCGCCTCGGCAAACGTGCCATGCGGTTGGTGTTCGAGAATGATGCGCACCGAGCGATCATAAGTGAAGTAGTTCCACATCCAGTTGATGAACACATTGAGCCGGTTGCGGAAACCCATCAGCGTGATCAGGTGCAGCACCAACCACGCAACCCAGGCCAGAAAGCCGGTCAGTTGAATCTTGTAGAAAATCCAGGCTACCGCGCGGCTGCGGCCAATGGTCGCCATGATGCCGCGATCTTTGAACCCGCGATAGGTGAAGGCTTTTTGCGGTTCAGCCTGCAAGCGCCGGACGATGTTTTGCGCGGCGAGTATTCCCTGTTGTTTCGCTACCGGGATCAGCATGGGATAGGGCTGGCCCTGGTCATTTTCGAGATAGGCCATGTCCCCGACAACGTATAGATCGGGATGTTCGGCAGTTTGCAGCGTGGGCAGGACGGGCACACGCCCCATCCGACTCAGGGGAATATTGAGCATTTCCGCGACAGGGGAAGCTTTGACGCCCGCCGCCCAGACAAGCGTATGTGTGCGAATCGTGCGCCCATCATCCAGGCGAATCTGATCGTGATCGGCCTCGACCACGCCTGTACCTAAAATAACTTCAACGCCCATATCTGCAAGC
>JAFGJA010000044.1 GCA_016929355.1 Anaerolineae bacterium
AACAGCTTGCCGGGTTGCAGCGCCTTGTTGACGTTGTTGAAAACGGTTTCCAGTTCGCGCAAACTCTGGATCGCGTTTAAGACGCTGCCCACCGCCAGCACTAAATCTGCCGGGCCGATGGGCGATTCCAACTGCCGGATGTCCGATTCGGCGTATTCGGGCACTTCGAGCGCGGGGCCGCGTGTGCGGTTGCGGGCGATTTTGATCATGTTTGGGTTGTTATCCACGGCGGCGACCCGGTAGCCCTGATCGGCTAACCACAGGCTGGTGAAACCGGTTCCGCAGCCGAGATCAAGCACGGTACGTCCGGCCCAATCAATCGAGAAGGCATAGTTGAGATAGCGCGGGATCATGTTGCGGGCGAAGTCGGCAAAACCGGCCCGATCATATACGGCAGACAGCACGGAATAGGGTTCGACCAGAAACGGGAATTTGGGATCGGCCATGATACCTCGAATGATAGATGGTTAGATAATAAATGTATCAGGTATACAGCTGCAGCGCCGCGAATGTCACGATCACTGTCACTGTCACGATCACTGTCACTGTCACGGTTACTGCTCCGGCGGCGCAAGCGACGCAAAACTAAAAATCAGTTCGTAGCGCGCCGAATAGAGCACCACACTGCTGCCGTCCATATAATTCTCGATGTTAAAGGTCGGTGACGTGATGAAATAATTCTGATTGCCTTGACTACCTTTGAGTTCCCCTAAGTCGATCTCGAATTGCATCACCTGATCCAGATCGCCACGGGTGGTGGGGCGCGCGTGGGCGCTCAGTAAAACGCGCATCTCCGGCCCGTTGACCGCGTCCAGACTTTCTAACCGGACGATCCATTGTCCATCCGATAATTGGTAAATGTTAGCCGTGCCACCTGACAAGCGGATCGCATCAAGCGTATTAAAACTGCCGGTGAGGGCCAGTGTCACTTCCGTCGGGATTTCATCCAAGGCCGGGAGATTCGGGTCTTCGACATCCACCGGATCGGCCAATCGCGCCGCAACCAGATCAATCGCCATCTGTTCGCTGGAATTTTCGTAGAGGTCCATGTATACGTCCTGCGCCTGATTCGAGAGCAGGTAAAAATCTTCGGGGAAGGGGGCGACTTCTTCCGCTTCCTTGAAATAGCCGGAAAACTGCTGCAACCAGATCGGGGAGAGGAGCAAGCCAATGACGATCAGCGCGCCCAGCGTGAGCGCGCCCCAGGCGGGGCGAGTGTTCATAAAGCGCCTCGAATTTTTACGTTGCAGAGAGGATGCCAAAAATGGCCCCACCCCCCGCCCCCCGCCCCATCCGAGATGGAGAGAGGGAGTCCGTTACGATCATTCTGCATCTTAAATTCGCTTTTCATGTTCTTCTGGCGGCAACCACTGCGCACCGTCCGGGGCATCCAGCGCGGCAATGCTGAGTAACAGGCGGCTGCGGGCGGCATAATAGGCGATGTAGGGCGCGCCCGCGACCA
Source organism: Anaerolineae bacterium (assembly GCA_016929355.1). Classification (GTDB taxonomy): domain Bacteria; phylum Chloroflexota; class Anaerolineae; order Aggregatilineales; family Aggregatilineaceae; genus JAFGJA01. Next base: position 1,463 of record JAFGJA010000044.1, read on the forward strand.
TCGGTAGTTCTGCCGGAACGACATACGGCGCAAAACTATAATCGCCAATGATGTAGGAAAATGGCAGTTCGGGCCGGTTGCCTTCGCTGACACGAATTTCGAGCGGACCGCGTGCATGGTGAACCGGGCGGCGCATGAAGGTTTCGGTCAGGAAAGTTTGCGCGTTCGTGCCGACCATCCCGGCGAACATGATCAAGAACAAGACGCCGATTACGATGATCACGACGCCGCTCATAGTGATCGCGGGGGCGTTGTTGGCGAACAAAACCGCGATCAACTGCGCCAGCATCGCCAGTGGGCAGAGAAACAGCCCCAGCGCGCCCAGTCCCACGATCAGACTCAGGCGGCGTTGGCCCGGCGTGAACTGGCCGGTGCGGTTGATAGTGAGCCGCGCGACCATAGCGGGGGTGGCGGGCGGTGGTTGGCGGACGGTTTTGGGCATAGCGTTTTCCTGTGTGCGCACGTCAGATTTTCCCCCGAAGTATACCACATTTGATTATTTAATCTGCATCATGGGGGAGGTTAGGTGAAGGTTTATATGGGCGAGGCTGATCCCTACCAGCCTTCTGCCAATGGCAGCATAAAGGTGACGGTGGTCCCAATGTCGAGGGTGCTTTCCAGCCAGATTTTGCCGCCGTGCCGCTCGACAATGGCGCGGGCGAAGGTCAGCCCGATCCCGCCGCCGGGGATGTCGCGGACGCGCTCATCGGTGGCGCGGTACATGCGGTCCCACACTTTATCCTGTTCTTCCGGCGCAATGCCGATCCCCTGATCGCCCACCGAGCAGAAAATTTTAGGGCCATCCTGCCACGCATGAATCGCCACATTGGAGCCGGGGGGTGAATAGCGGATGCCGTTATCCACCAGACAGATAATCGCCTGCCGGATGCGGCGGGGATCACCGATCACCGTCGGGATGGGGTCTTGAATGCTGGAAACAATCGTCATCTGGTGCAGGCGGGCATCCTGTTCAAGCGCGACGATGGCTTCGCGCACCAGCCGCGCAATCGCAAACGGGCGATGGGTGAGGGCCATCCCCGCTTCGATCCAGGCTAAATCGACCAGGGTTTCCGCCAGATCGTAGAGCTTTTGTGACGTTTGCCGCACGCGCCCTAAAAACCGTTCTTGCTGCTCGTTGAGTTCGCCAAATTTGGCGACCAGATCGGCGTAAGCGCTTACCGCGTTAAGGGGATTGCGGAAATCGTGCGCGACCTGATGGATCAGGGCTTCACGCCGCGAGTCCAGGGCGTAACGTTCGGTGATGTCGTGCAGCAGCACGATCCGCCCACCCGCCGGACGATCCAGGCCGACGCCGAGCGCGATTCGTTTGTGGGGCAGACTGATCTCGCCTTGCTGCTCGCCAGGGTCAAGACAAAGTTTGCAGAGAGGTTGATTCCCGGCAAACAACGCGGCGGTGTGCGTGCCGAGTGCTTTATCCGGGGCCAGGCCGAGCATCGCTGCTGCTGCCGGATTCAGCCGCGCCAGAAAGCCATCCGCCAGGATGATCAAAACTCCTTCGGCGGCGGTCTGGAAAAGAAAGTCGAGCTGGAAGTGAGAGTCGTCTTGATGTGTCATGCGCCCCATTGTAGCAGAGGTTGGCAAATGGGTAAAAAATCGTTTGAATTACCGATGCATTGAGTCGGATTGTGAAAAGGCGTACAATTAAGGCAACGGCATAATAGTTACTGGGAATATCATGTTAACAGGTGCTGTAGGCCATAACATTTTCCTCGAAGTTGACCCGGCGATCTGCCATGCCTGCCGCCAATGCCGGGCGAAAACTGCCTGCCGCCGCAAAGCGATCCGCACGATTGATCGCGGCGAACCGCCCTTCCTCGATACAAGTCTCTGCTGGCAGTGTTTATCATGTACACGCGCCTGTCCCTTTGGGGCGGTTGTGCGGCATGATAGCGAACGTGATCACCACTAATTGCCCGCAATTTGGGGCAAGATGTTGGCGCACGGCAGCACCGAAATGTGTTACACTTCGGGCATCTTACCGCTTGTGTACGGGAAAAGGTTGGCAATTATGCTGGAGTGGCTGTGGCAGTCGCGCGCCGTGCGGTATACCCGCTATACGATTGAAACGCTGCTGGTCAATGCGCTGATCGTTTCGATGCTCTACCAACTGATCGTTTATCTGGCGAACCGGCGTTTCTGGCGGCAAACGCTGCCTGCGCCGCCGGATCACGCGCCTGCGATCAGTGTGGTTGTGCCCTTGCGCGGTAAAAGCCTGGATACGCTGGCGCTGCTGCACCTGATCGCCGTGACCGGGCCGACGGATGATTATGAAGTCCTGTTGGTGATCGAGGATGAGTCCGATCCAGCGTATCCCGTTGCCGCCGAGATCGTAGGGGCGTATCCCCAAACGGTGCGGATCGTGCTCAGTGGTCCGGCGGGATCGCATGTGGGCAAGCTGCATAATCTGAGCGCGGGAGCCGGTGTGGCACGCGGCGATCTGATCGCGTTGGTGGA
>JAFGJA010000443.1 GCA_016929355.1 Anaerolineae bacterium
ATGCGCGCGCCGCCCGAATTGCCGGTGCAGGCCCAATTGCCCCACCACCGTTTCCTCGACTTCTGCCGCCAGCATCATCAGGCCACGCGGCACATTTTCCGCCCGTTCGCGGATATAGTCACGCGACATATAGGGCAGTTGCAGCGTGTTATAGGCCACATTGCCACTCGCCAGCAGCGCGGCGCTGTCTTCCCAATCTTCGGAATCCATTCCCCGAATAATAATATCTAGTTGATTCGTTGGATCACTCATGCCTCGCCTCGAATCCGCGCTAACTGCACCGCATCACTCAACTTGCCATCACGGAGAGCGTATTGACGCATGAGCACCTCGCGCTCGAAGCCCTTAGATTCGAATAGCGCCAGCAAACCCTCATTAGCGGCAAAAACAATCGCTTCAACGCGCCGCAGTCCGAGCCATTGGTCGGCCATAGTTAATGCCTTATCCACCAACTGCGCCTCGGCTTCCGTGCCCCGGTGTTCAGCCCGCACCATCAACGCCAATTCACCGACATGGCGGCGGCGCGAACGCGGATTAGCGCTCAACCACGCTGCGCCAATAATGTGCTTGCGCCCACTGAGCGAACTCATCTCGGCGATCAGCACATGCACATGGGCCGGGGTATTGGCTTGATCCCGAAACGCATCTTCGGCCATGTAGGGCAGTTCCAGCGATTCGCGCAGAATCGCTTCATCAGACCATAATGTATACAATTCAGACCAGTCATCGCTGTGCTGGCCGCGTATGGTGAGAGTAGGGGAATCGCTCACGCAAATTTATCCTTCCTTGAGTTACACTATGGCGCATAGCTTACCCCGGCAGCGCCGTTACGCCAACCTATACGCCAAGCCGGTTTGCTGGGGGTGTATGAGTTCGTTATAATCCGGCGAGTTCGGAATCGTTGATCATCACGAGGAAACACATCTTGAAGGTATCAGTTATTATTCCATGCTACAACGAAAAATCGACCATCAAAGAAATCGTCAAGCGCGTGCGGGCCGTGGGGTTAGCTCACGAAATCATTATTGTGGATGATGGCTCCACCGATGGAACCCGCGACATCTTGAACGAGATCGAAACCGGCGACGATCTCAAGATCGTGTTGCATTCACATAATCAGGGCAAAGGGGCCGCCGTGCGCACCGGTTTCAAAAACGCTACCGGCGACGTGTATATGATTCAAGATGCCGATCTGGAATACGATCCGCGCGATTACCCGATCCTGCTGAAACCCCTTGAAGAAGGCATCAGCGATGTGGTGTACGGATCACGTTTTTTGGGTGGGCCGCGCAAAGCGATGTTTTTCTGGAACATGATCGCCAACCGCTCCCTGACCTTTCTCACCAACCTGCTCTACAACGCGATCCTCAGTGATATGGAAACCTGTTATAAGGTCTTTCGCGCGGAGATCATCAACGATATTCCCTTGCGTTCGCGCAGCTTCGATTTCGAACCGGAAGTCACCGCTAAAGTCTTGAAACGCGGCCACCGCATCTATGAAGTGCCGATCTCGTATAACGGGCGCGAATGGGACGAGGGCAAAAAAATTTCGTGGAAAGATGGCGTGATTGCGTTCTGGACGCTGATCCGGTATCGTTTTACGGAATAATCGGACACAGATAAACACAGATCACACAGATTTAGAGCAGTAGTGTTAACACACCACCATTATCAGCGAGCGCCGGTTTTGCTACCGGCGTTTGTGGTTTTAATCGGCCTGCTGCTGCGGCTGGCGCTGTTGGGCGTCGATGTCCGCTTTCATCCCGACGAGGCATTGTTTGCGGCCCAGGCCCGTCTGGTCAGTCATGAAGGCGATTGGCTGCTGCGCACTACCGATCTCGATAAACCGCCGCTCACCTTTTACACCACCGCCCTCTCCTTTCGTTTGCTCGGCCCCACTGAATTCGCCGCGCGCCTGCCGAATGTGCTGTTTAGCGCAGTGAGTATCGCGGTATTGATCGCGCTGGCGCGATCCCTCTATGGCGATCCCCTATTAGCGGTGCTGGCGGGCTTACTGCTTGCCCTTTCACCGTATGATCTCGCCTTCGCTGCCACTGTCTTCACCGATGTGCAAGCCACCGGCTGGACGCTCATCGCGGCGTTATGCGCGGTGCGGGATCGCTGGCAACTGGCAGGGATCGCGGCGGCGCTGATCTTTGCGACCAAACCCAACGCCCTACTTTTTTTGCCCCTGATCATTGCGCTAGGCATCGCCCACAATGCAACAAGTAATTGGCGCTGGCGGGATGTGGTGTGGCGATTGTGGCGCATGGCCTGGCCGTTTGCGTTAGGAATCGGGATCGTGGTGCTGTGGGATGTGGGGCGCGCGCCGCGCAGTTTTTTGGAACTCGGCGCGCAGCGTAACAAGCCGGGGCGCTGGATACGCGCGGATGAAGTCGGGCCGCGTTTGGAGCAATGGGGCCATTGGCTCGGTTTTATCACCGGATCGCGCCTTGTGAATGGCTTCGCGGTGGTCGGCGGCGGGATCGGATTGGTAAGCAGACTCCGGCAGCGCACGCGCGCCACCGTCACGGATTGGCTGATCGTGGGCGCGGGTATGGGGTGGCTGGCGGGGCATTGGTTGATCGCGTTCAACACGTATGATCGCTATGTGCATACGCTTGTGCCGTTTGCGGTGTTGTTGATTGCGCGGGTGATAAAAGCGGCCTCACCCCCCGGCCCCCTCTCCATTCCAAACGGAGAGGGGGAGATCGCGCGCGATTTTCAAGTCCCCCTCTCTAACTCGGTTGGAGAGGGGGATTTAGGGGGTGAGGCCAATCACGGGATCGATCTCACCCTGACTCATATAGGGCAAAAAATCCGCCACCTGCTCCCCCTCATGATCATCGCCCTGATCCTCCCGCACACGATCACCGCCCTGTATGGCGATCTACCGCTCGGCGGGGACCAGGACCAACACACCGGGATCGATGATCTGGCCGCGTATCTCAACACGAACTTATCCGGCGCAATCGTTTATGATCACGGGTTGGGCTGGGAATTAGCCTATTATCTGGGCCGCGATCCGCAAATCCACCTACTGTATCACGCGCTACCCGAAGCGCTGGCCGACGATATGCGCGCGCAAACCGCAACCCGCTACTTTGTCGCGCCCTCACCAGAAGCCGCCGCGCCCTGGCTGGATGCCCTGCGCCGCGTGGAAATCACGATCACGCCGGTCTATCACGCCGAATTTGTTATATATGCATTAAAACCCTGACCGGGATCGCGCCGTGTTCTGCTATAGTCTATTTAGCATTTTGTACCTCGTTTCACAGGAGCAATCATGACCCAAACGGCTGATCAAACCACTATTGTCATTTTCGGCGCATCGGGCGATCTCACCGCGCGCAAACTGATCCCGGCCCTGTTCAACCAATATCGCAAAGGTCGTTTGCCGCACACCTTACATATCGTCGGCAATGCGCGATCCCAGTATTCCCACGATGCATTCCGCGCTTATCTGCGTGATGAAACACAAAATTATCTCGGTGATGAATTCGACGCGGCGATCTGGGCGGACTTTTCCCAGACGATCTGGTATCAGGCCGGTAACGCTACCGGAGCCGAAGATTACGCCCAACTCGATGCTTTTTTGACCGAGATCGAAAATGGCCCCGCAAATCGCCTGTATTATCTCTCCGTCGCGCCCTTCCTCTACGAGCCAATTGTGCAGCATTTGGGGCAGCAAGGCATGGCCCGCAGCAAAGAAGGCTGGCGGCGCATCGTGATCGAAAAACCATTCGGGACCGATCTCGCCTCGGCGCAGGCGCTCAACGAGGCAGTGCATGAGGTTTTTGGCGAAGACCAGATTTACCGCATCGATCACTATCTGGGCAAAGAAACCGCGCAAAATATCCTGTTTTTCCGCTTTGCTAACACGATTTTTGAACCGGTCTGGAATCGAAACTATGTCGATCATGTGCAGATCACCGTTGCCGAAAGCGTCGATGTGGGTCATCGCGCGGGCTATTATGACCAAGCCGGTGTCCTGCGCGATATGTTCCAGAACCACCTGCTGCAACTGCTCTCCCTGATTGCGATGGAACCACCCGCCTCCTTTGAAGCGGACGCGCTGCGCAACGAAAAAGTTAAGGTGTTGAGTGCGGTCAAACCGATCCCGCCGGAAAATACGATCCGCGCGCAATACGATGGTTATTGCGAGGCGGAAGGCGTGGCCGAGGACTCGATAACCCCCACCTATGCCGCGCTGAAACTGTTCATCAATAACTGGCGCTGGCAAGGTGTGCCGTTTTATCTGCGCTCCGGTAAAGCATTAGCGACCAAAGCCAGCGAAGTGGTTGTCGTGTTCAAATGCCCGCCGCACATGATGTTTAATCCCAATGAGGATGACGATTGCTTCACGCCAAACATTCTCTCATTGTGCATCCAACCGGACGAAGGTATCCATCTCAAGTTTGAGGCAAAAGTGCCGGGATCATATCTCGATGCGCAATCCGTCGATATGGAATTTCATTACCGCTCCTCGTTTGGCAATGAACCGCTACCCGACGCCTACGAACGCTTGCTCCTCGACGCAATCAACGGGGATGCCTCGTTGTTCACGCGCAGCGACGAGATCGAGATGGCCTGGAAACTGATGGACCCGATCCTCAAAAATTGGGCCGAAACCGATCATCCGCCTGTCGTGACGTATCCCCAAAACAGCATGGGGCCGGTGGAGGCTGACAAGTTTCTGGCGCAAGATGGGCGCGCCTGGCGTGAAGAATGTGAGCATTAGAGGGTAACACCATGACGACGAACATTTACCCGGATCAAGCGGCGCTGTCACGCGCAGTTGCAGAACGAATTGTCGAACTCGCTGCCGAGGGGATCGCCGCGCAGGGCCGCTTCAGCATTGGCTTATCCGGCGGATCAACGCCGCGCCTGTTGTTTGAACTGCTGGCAACCGGCGAATTTTCAGCCCAATTGGATTGGGCACATATTCACGTTTTTTGGGGTGATGAACGCACCGTTCCACCGGATCATGCCGACAGCAACTATCGCATGGCACGCGAGGCGCTGCTTGATCAGGTGGCGCTGCCGGACGCGAACATTCACCGCATACGCGGCGAGATCCAACCGGAGCAGGCGGC
>JAFGJA010000045.1 GCA_016929355.1 Anaerolineae bacterium
GTACAGGAAGGTGAAATAGGGCATTTCGGCAATCGCGCCACCGCCCGCGTTATCCGGCAGTTCGCTGATAATGCGCGTCGGCCCCCAATGCCAGCGATGCGAGGCCATCGGCAACTCCGCGCCATCGATCACCTTGCCCAGGCCATCGAAGAACGCCCCAACCTGATCGCGGATGTTGCCCAATTCATACGCCCACAATTTGTAGATCGGCGGGTGATTGGCCTGCTCATCAATGTAATCGTCCGTCTTGATCTGTGCATCCAGCGTGATGACATTCGCTTCGCCCGCGTCGGGTTCGCGTCCGTGTTCGTCGCGGAATTTCTCAAGTTCCTCGTTGTAGAAATCCGCGTAAATCTCGGTGCGCTCGGCTTCGAGGTCCTGCGTGCGCTGCTGGTGATAGAGTAACCCGCGCTCATAGCCGCCCAATTTGGCGACGTTGGTGAACATCACGTAAAACGTGCCGAGATTGCCTAATACCATCGCCAGCAGCAGCGCCAGCAGTCCGGCAGTCCAGGCGCTCCCGTGCGGCAAGCGTCCGGCCAGGCGGCGCGATTCGCGGTTTTCCGCAACCTCACCCCTCTGAGCAACTTCAGTTGCCGCCCTCTCCATGCGAGAAACCTCACCCCCCGGCCCCCTCTCTATGCGATGGAGAGGGGGAGATTGGACAGTCAAGGATTCGGGATCATGTTGCAGGGGCGCGTCAACCGAGGTTAATTCGATATACGCCCCGCCAGATTCGGCGGATTCGGTAAATTCCCTGGATTCGGTGTTTGCGGCTAGGGGTAATTGCCGCTCCGCTACAAGAATTACCCCTACGGGATTATCATCATGCACGATCCCTGCCTCATGCGGACGGGTTTGCAAACCCGTCCCTACAACGTCAGACATCCCTGCCTGACTCCCCCTCTCCGTGCTTGGAGAGGGGGCCGGGGGGTGAGGTACACCCGGCGTTGTGGCACGAGATCGCACCCAGTTATACGCCACGCTAAACACGCCGATCCCGGTCAGGGCGTACAGCGTGGGAATAATCAGGTTGTACGCTACCGCCGGATCAAGGCCGATCAATTTGACCGGCGCACCTACGATCACGTAGCCGAAGTAGTAGTAATTGATGTACTCGCCCGATGCCCAGGGATTGAGCGGCGGAAAAACCGTACTGCGCAGCACGCCGTTAAAATAGGCGAAATCCATCGGCTTTTCGCCGCCAAAACTGCCATGCCACAGATCGGGATTGCCCGCGCGCACCCACAAAAAACCGCCGAATAACAGCAGCGTGAGCGCCTCCATCGCCAGAATGTGCAAGCGATGCGTGCTGATATACTGCACATATTCCGCGCGCCGCCGCCAGATAAACGCCAGACTCAGCGCCGCCAGCAGCACCAGTAGAATCGCTAATCCGGGGCGTGTCCACGTCAGGATGTTGAGCGTCCCGCCAACCCAGGCCAGCCATGCTACGATCAGCCAGCCCGTGATTTTCGCCGCCGGGAATCCACGATCCGGCAAGGCGGGGAACATCACGAACAGGAGCGGCCACGTAATCCAGCCGACGAACACCATCAGCAGCCACCAGACGATCACGGCCATAACTTCGCTGCGATTGATCGCGCTTGCCAGATCGAACAACTCCGACCATGTACCGCCTTCGGTTTGAGTCTCCCACTTGGTAGCGGATAGCTGCTGAAAATTCTTCGCTTCGCCCGCCTCTTTTGCGCCCCAGGGGATCACGCCTACCGGGTTGGGATCGGCCAGATACGCAAAGCCCGCCTCGTTGATCGAGGTCAGCGAGACACTATTCAGGATCGCGCGCAGTTTTTCCGGCGTATAATCGTCAGTTTTGCGGAAGACCATCACCACCGGATGATCGTAGACGTGAAAGGCTTCTTCGACTTCCCAATGCTCATTCAGCAGATCAAGCACGTCAGCGGGCAGATCGTCCGTCGGCAAGACCTGATCGCGGATATAAAACGGGCCGAGTTCGGGGTGCGATTCGAAGGTTTTGATCAACTCAAAACCCGCGTCGCCCGCAAACAGCGCATCGTAAAAAGCCAGCGTCATCGGCCAGCGCTGCGGGATACGACTCAGCGAGTCGTAAAAACGATTGCTGGTGATAACGAAATAATCCGCCTGATCCAGCGCATTCGTGATCGCATGGTATTTCTGATCGTTGTCTTCCGCCGCCATCCAGAGTTGGATACCCTGATAGTAGGAATTGTACATGCTGATCCCGCCGCAGGTATACGACGACAGACCAGAGGGAAGATCATCACTATACTGCATATCATCCGGCAGAGGACACACCGCCCAGGGCACGGGGTCATCCCAACTGCCCTCCCAGGCGATCACCGGACCGGATGTATACACCGGGTCTAACGCTTCAACTGTCAACGTGTAAACGTTCGTTTCGCCCGCCGCGTTATATTTCGTTACGGCAAGCGGCGGATCAAACACCACCGTGCGCGCCGGACCAAGCGGATCAGCGTCCGCGTTGAAATCATCCTGCACGGTAGCGGCAGTCGTTGTGCCATCCGGCGCAGTGAGGACAAAGCGCACCGTTTCCACGTCCGCATCCTTGAGCGGATCGCCCAGGTGCGGAATCTCGATCTCGCGGATCACACCGTCAACCGGCGCGGTAAAGGAAATCAGATCACTACCACCAACGGTCCAATGGGTCGGCGTTTCGGGAATATCATTACCATGCCCGGTCAATAGCGGCGGCGCATCGAAGTTCAGATCGATAAAGGTCAGGGTACGATCAGAGAGCAGTTGCAGGCCAATCGACACATCAGACGCCACCACGCCGCGCTCATCGACCAAATCCCGCGCAAACGACACCGGGCCGCCATCCAACACGGAAATTTCAACTCCATACTGGGCGGGCAAACCGTTCTCCACCTGCAACAACTCGATCTCGCCGTCCGGTATAAACGCGAGCGGCTCACCGTAAGGCGACGACTCCGGCGCGGTCATATCCTGCGTGATCGTATCCTCAAAAATCACCTGCCGCCCCTGATTCGCGTCAATTTTGTACAACCGCACGCGGATCATTTCCGGGTCAGGATCGAGGTTGGGATCAAACACGCGATGCAGGATCACGCGCGTGAACAGCGAATCGCCGGGGACCGTGATCGGCATGGAGTCGGTGCGGACTTCAAAGGAGATCGTTTCGCCCTGCTCCATCAGGTAGAC
>JAFGJA010000444.1 GCA_016929355.1 Anaerolineae bacterium
CCCCCTTCTAGCCTTTTCCTGGTCTTCCCGGCGGCAACTGTCACCCTCACAATAAAATCAACCTCATGAGGGTCCTATCGTCCGTCCGTGACCAAAATTCTGTAGTTGAAGTGTGGAGGAAACCATGTCTACCAAAAAGTTACATATCGTTCTGTTGCTTATTGTGTTCGCTATGTCAACGCTGGCGATCCATTCGTCTACGCTGGCGCAAGATGACGGTCCCTCGCAAGGTTTTCGTCTTGATGCGCCGCCTTATGCTGTACATGGCCCGTATTCCGTGGGTTACATGACCTTTGACAACGGTGACACTGACACCCCCCTGACCGGCGGCATCTGGTATCCGGCGCGCAATCCTGACGGCCTCGATGACGCGATTGATTACGATATTGGTGTTGATTTTTTGCCAGCGTTGTCGGGAAACGCTTTGCTCAATGCAGAACCGGATAGCGACAATGCTCCGTATCCGCTGGTGGTCAATTCACATGGCGGTGGCGGCACCATCTACTACAATGCCTATATGTATGAACATCTGGCGTCACTTGGCTTTGTCGTGATCTCTCCAAACCATGTGGATAACTTCGTGGACAGCATCATGATGGATCCGGCTGATTTTCTACCACTTAATCTGGATAGTATTGTGCTGCGTCCGCTAGACATCACACGGACCCTTGATTACGCCACAGACTTGACCGCCCCTGACGGTGCTATGGCAGGTATAATCGACATGGAACGCATCGCGGTAATCGGTGGTTCTTACGGTGGTTACACAGCGTTGATGGCAGTCGGAGGACGCCTGGACTTCAGCACGATTCCCGATATGTGTGCTGCCGGGGCAAACCTCAGACCCTGGAATGGGGTTTGCGACTTCAGCGCAGAAGAACTCCTCGCACTCGAACAGCGCTTGATTGATCTGGCGGGGGTCGATATTGAGCCGGGGGAACTGTGGCCTTCCTTGGGGGATGAACGGATCGATGCGGTAGTGTCACTCTTTCCGGGCAACTTTTCGGCAGTAATCAGTGATGAAGGCATGGCGAAAATCACGGTCCCAATACTGCTATCAAGAAATGGTGGCGATCAGCTAGTACCGAACGCACTCAATGCTGACCGTGCCTGGCAGTTTGTGAGCAGTTCATCAAAATTGATGTACACCCTTGAACATGCCGCGCATGAGGTCATGGGGCGCTGTAGTCCGGCATGGAATGCTCTACCGGACTTCTTCGTTTACTGTTTCGATCCAGTCTGGGACAAGAATCGAGCACACGATCTGGCAAATCACTTTAACGCGGCGTTCTTGCTGGCAATTTTATACAACGATGCGGATGCAGCAGGTGTCCTTGCCCCAGATACGGTACAAATCCCTGGTATCCAATACGAGACAACCGGATTTTGATCGTGTCGTTGGTTGAATGTTTACTGCTAGAATACTGCCCATTCTGAGTGCCAAGGGAATAGTCAATCAAAAAATCTGGGGTTGATTCACTTTTGTGGAGGGTCGAACGTGGGAGACTTTCAGTGTGAATGGGCGGCTTTAGAATCAACGCTCAATTTTGGCAGCAACTCCAGTACATAACCCCACCCTAAATAGCGTTGTCCGGTACTAAAGGGAAGCTTACAACAGGCTCAGAAAAGGTCAGCAAGGACAGAGTGCTGTAGGGGGTTATCCATGTGCGCCCCCGGTTGCACGCGAGCGCGATCAAACGCGAGTCTGCGCCACTTCGGGCGGACCAACGTGTCCGCCCCTACGGGGAAACGCCACGAAAACAGTACCGGACAAGCCTTAAATCCCGCCTTGATTGATTATGCGTTAATGTGGTATTGCACTTTCATGCGCGCCGGATCAGTCTGGGCCAACTCAAACCCTCTGGCAAAATCTTCAATCGGCAGCGTGTGCGAGATCAACGGTTCGACTTTGACGATCCCGCCCTGGATCATGGCGATGCTGGCCTCAAAGGTGCGATTCACAGCGAAACTGCCCATGATCGTCAGGTCTTTGCGGAACACGTCATAGGGCTTGATCGAGATGCGCGCATCGTTGGGCGTAACGCCAAACACCCATACGGTTCCGCGCGGGCGCACGTATTGGAAGGCGTCTTCGAGTACTTGCGGAATCCCGGTAGCATCCACCACCAGATCAAAGCCTCTGGGGGCAATCGTTTGCAAATGCTGCGTTTGATCGGCATCAGCCAGCAGCGTTTCCGTCGCGCCTAATTCCGCCGCGAGCGTCAGACGATGCAGAACCACATCCACCGCAACCACATGTGCGGCTCCCTGATAGCGTAATGACTGCACCAACAAGCACCCCATTGGCCCCGCGCCGAGTACCAGCGCCGTTGCACCCGGCGGTGTGTGCAAGCGTTCCAATCCCCAGGCCACACATGCCAATGGCTCGACCATCGCGCCTGCCGCAAAGGACAGATCACCGATGTGAAACACGTTGCCTTCCGGCACGGTGACAAATTCCGCAAATGCGCCATTGCGTGTGACCCCAACCGCCGCGAGCGTTTCGCATTGGTTAGGCTGGTTACGCTGGCAAGCAGGGCATCGATTGCAGGGGATGTTCGGGTCGGCGGTGACGCGATCCCCAACGGTGTAGCGCATGACGTTCGCGCCCACTGCCGCCACCACGCCGCTAAATTCATGACCTGGAATCAGGGGGTATTGCGCTTCGTATTCCCCTTTGAGAATGTGAATGTCCGTGCCACAAATGCCTGCCGCGTGGACCTGGATCAAGACATCATCTGCGCCGACTGCGGGAATGTCCGCGCTGCCGAAACTGGCCTGTCCCGGTGCTTCAATCTTCCCGGCTTTCATCAGTTTTGTTGTGTCTGCCATAAAAAAATCCTCCTAAAATTGCCAGTAGGGACCAAAAAATTGTAAATACGCCGATGCTCATCGCCGCATCGAACCAGAACTGTTCAGGGAACAGACGAATCAGGGTATCACTGGTGCTGAACAGCCACGAATCGCCCGCGAAAAAGATCGAGTGAAAATTGTCGAAGAAAAAATCCCAATTCGCAAAAATGAGGACCACAAGGGTCAGGATCAGCATGATCGTGAACAAGCCGCCGTTTGCCAACGCCTGCCGCAGTGCAGGACGTGTGGTGCGCGGCCAGCCGAGGATCAGGATCGCGCCGAGGTATAGAACGCTCAAAATCGCGTGGATGGTAAATGCCGCCTGTGTGACGACTTTCACGTCTTCCATGTGGCGCAGTTCGCGCGTGTTGTAAAGCGGCAAGCCGTTCTCAAAGGTGAGATCGCCCAGGTAGTCAATATCCGCATCGTTACGCAGGTATTCAACCGCGTAAGGTGCGTAATACAGGCGATCTTCGGTACTGAAACCGAATCGATCTGCCGGGAAACCGGGGCGATTGTATTCGATCCGCAAAAAGGTTTCAGTAGCGACGAAGCGCACGCCGGTTAAGACAAAAAATACCGGAAAAGCAACAAAGAGAAATCGACTGAGCAGGCTAACGAGCCAGCGCGGAAGTGTGCGGCGGGATTTGGGGGTAGGGTGATCGGACATGATTGTCGCCTATTTCAATTCGTTGACGCCGCCGTGCAGCAGAAAATCAATCACCATTGAGTCCACGATCATCTCAACTGGCGCATGATCGTCGGTCAGGCGGATATTGGCGGCGACGGTTGGCATGATCGCGGTGGTGGCATCGGTCAGCGCTTCGATCAAAATTGGATGCACATCGTCCGGCAGTAAATCCATGTTGAGGTGCAGGTTATCGGACTGTGTGGGCTGTTTGGTGGCGACGAGAATCGTGTTGTAGGCGTCCGGCACGTCGAGCGTATGCACACTCGGAAATACATCGAGCATGGAGCGTGTCAACGCTTCAACCAGTCGCCGGTCTGTTTGCGTGCGCCCCACATTGATCGCCACCACGCCTTGATTGGTCAGATGGTCATTGATTTCCTGGAAAAATTCAACGGTGGTCAGATGCCAGGGCACATACGGCACGCGGTAGGCATCGATCCCGATCATGGTATATTGCGTATCCAATTGGTTGAGCGCGAACCGTCCATCCTCAATGATCACATTCAGATTCGGCTGTGTCATGCCCATATACTGGCGGCCCGCTTCGACAATATCAGGATCGATCTCGATGCCGTCCATCGGCAAACCAGGATATACTGCGTCATACTGGCGCGTGATTGTTCCCGCCGCGAGGCCGATTACGGCGATTCGCTCCACTTGATCCGGCGTGAAGGGGGGATTGTTGAAATAGGGTGCGGTCAGGAAAAAGCCCCAGGTCCGGCGGTAGTAATAATCGGTGGGATGCCATTGCGAATGGATGCCCTGGCCCTCATTGAGCAGCAAATAGCGGTAGCCGTTTTGATTTTCGACGACCTGCACCAGATTGTACGCGGATTCTTTCTCATAGAGCAGCGTCATATTAGAGGGGGGCGGGCGCAAGGGACCGCGCAGGGCGAGGATCGCCAGTACGATCAGCAAGATCGGCATCCAGAGCAGTTGCAGTGCGGCGCGGCGGTTATTCAGCCACAGTCCGATCAGCCCTACCGCCATCAGGATGCCAGCGAAGATCAAAAATGTACGCGCCGTGCCCACTTGCGGAATCAGCAGCAGGACCGGTGTGAAATTACCGATGATGCTGCCCAACGTGGAGAGCGCATAGAGTTGGCCGGTAGTGCGGCCTGCGTCTTCGATCGTTGCCAGCGCCAGCCGGATCGAGTAAGGCGAAACAAAGCCCAGTAACGTCACCGGAACCGCGAAGATTATCAGGACGCTGACAAACGATCCTACCGTCACGGCAGCCTCATAATCCTGTACGGCGGTGGCAGCAGCTTGCAAAATGGGGTGCGCGATCAGAGGTACTAAGCCGCTAAAGAACGCCGCCCAGGTAATCACCCGGTAAAAGGCGACGTAATTCGGCCAGCGATCCGCCACGTGCCCCCCGATGAAATAGCCAGCCGTGAGGTAGACCAGGATTAAACCGATGATGTTGGCCCAGACAACATTGCTGGTCCCAAAAATGCTGCCCAGCAAGCGGGAGGCTGACAGTTCAACGGCGAGCGTGGTCATCCCTCCCGTGAAAACGGCCAGATACAGAAATCGTGTTTGCAGTCGAGTGGATGGGGTTTGCACAAATACCCTCTCTTGCGATGGATTCGACAATCCCCATCCATTCTAGAGGATGACGCGCCGCGCGCCAAAAACGTTCTTGCGGTAAGGGCGGAAAATGGCCGGAACATCACCCGGCTATTTTCCGCCGTATATGGCCTGCCGGTTAGGGTTCCAGCAGCAGCGTTTCGCCGCCCAATTCGATTTGTGTCACCAGCACACCTTCAGTGTAGCCCGGCTGACCGCTACCAACTGCGATCTCAAACACTCCCGGCTCGATTTGCCGTTGACCGGAGGCCGTGACCAGTGAGAATTGTTCGGGTGCTAGGGTGAAATTGACCATTTGTGCCGCGCCGGGGGCTAAGTGGATGCGCGCAAAGCCTGCCAGTTGGCGCACCGGTACGAGATCCGACGCCGCCACATCGCGCACGTAAAGCTGCACAACTTCATCGCCCGCGCGTTCTCCAACATTTTGAACTGTGACCGAAACGGCAACGGCTTCGCCCAGTTGCGGTTGTGCGGGAGCCAGTCGTAGATCGCTGTAGGCGAATTGCGTGTAGCTCAGGCCGTGCCCAAACGGGTAGAGCGGCTCATCGGTGAAATAGCGATAGGTGCGGCCCTTTGCCATATCATAATCGGCGAAGGGCGGCAGTTGATCGATTGATTTGTAGAACGTAAGCGGGAGTCGTCCGGCGGGGTTGTAATCACCGAATAATACATCAGCGAGCGCTGTGCCGCCCGCCTGTCCCGGATACCACGCTTCGATAATGGCGGGGATATGCTCGTTGGCCCAATTGATCGAGATCACGCTGCCGTTCATCAGGACTAACACGACTGGTTTGCCCACTTCATAAATCATTTGGAGCAGCTTTTCCTGCACATCCGGCAGATCAAGCCCCTGGCGATCCCCTTGACTCGCGCCGCTTTCCACACCTTCTTTTTGCCCTTCTTCGCCTTCGAGCGCTTGCGAAAGACCGAGGACCATCACGACTACATCGGCGCGGCGGGCGATGTCGATAGCGGCTTCGAATTGTTCATTCTGAAGGCGATCCCCATCAGCGTGGATTTTGCCGACCACGTTGCAGCCTTTGACGTACAAAACGTCCGCATCTGCACCAAGTTTTTGTCGCAGGCCGTTGAGCGGGGTTATGGGCTGCGACGCGATACCGTTGTAATTCCCGAACAGGACTTCGACGGAATCCGCGTTAGGGCCGATCACCGCAAGGGTTTTGATCTGGGATTGTTCCAGGGGCAATAAGCCATCATTTTTAAGCAGGACCATTGATTCATGTGCGGTGCGCAGCGCCAGATCGCGGTGCGCCGGGCTGTCATTCACTTCGTATGGAATTTGCGCGTAAGGGACCATTTCCGGCGGATCGAACATGCCGAGTTTGAAACGCGCCAGAAATAGACGCTTCACGGCTTGATCAATCACTGTTTCCTCGATCAAGCCCTGTTCCACAGCACCCATGAGCATGTCATAAACCTGCCCGCAGTTTAATTCGCAGCCAGCGCTGAGGGCGCGCGCGGCGGCTTCTTCGCCGGTAGCCACGACTTTGTGATGGGCAAAAATGTCATAGATCGCGCCGCAGTCCGAGACCACAAAGCCCGCAAAGCCCCATTCATCGCGCAGAATGTCTTGTAGCAGCAGTGTGCTGGACGAACACGGTTCGCCCCGGAAACGCTGGTACGCGCTCATCACAGAGTAGGCTTGGCCTTCCTGCACTGTCGCCTTAAACGCCGGGAGATAGGTGTCGCGCAGATCGCGTTCGCTCACGTCAATGTCAAAGTGGTGGCGATCATGTTCCGGGCCGCTGTGAACGGCGTAATGTTTGGGCGTGGCAACCGTTTTGAGGTATTTTGGATCATCACCCTGCAAACCCTGGACAAATTTCACACCGAGGCGCGCGGTGAGATACGGACATTCACCATAGGTTTCCTGACCCCGCCCCCAGCGCGGATCGCGGAAGATATTGATGTTGGGCGTCCAGAAGGTCAGCCCGTAATATTGGCTGTGATTGCCTTCGCACAGCGCCTGGTGGTGTTTGGCGCGCCCCTCGTCGGCGATGACAGCGGCGATCTCGTAGATTAGATCGATGTTCCAGGTCGCCGCCATGCCAATCGCCTGAGGAAAGACGGTGGCAATCCCGGCGCGCCCAACCCCATGTAGACATTCATTCCACCAATTGTAGGCGGGGATGCCAAGGTGCTCGATGGCTGGCGCGCGGTAGAGGGTTTGCGAGATTTTTTCCTGTAAAGTCATCCGTGCGACAAGATCATCGACACGTTCTTCAAACGATAGAGCTAAATTTTGATACGCGGGTTGTTCAGACATGACAAATTAGTTCCTTTTGCAGTGGCAAAATTCTTATGCGAAGCTCGCAGGCATGATTTCCGACTCCCCTAATAATACCATCATTATTCGGAACTCTGGACAATTACAATACATTCACGCACGGTGTATCATCTGCGCGTACTCCCCGCAGTTTTCGCCGGTCTGCGAATCCGGTATAATCGCCCCGAATTAAACGGTACACCATAGGGTAAAGTGAGTCATGCGCATTCTCATCACCGGGGCCAATGGACGCTTAGGCGGGCAACTGGTTCAACAACTGCAACACCAACACACGATTACGGGCATTGATCTCGAAGCAACCGACAGCGTATTGGCGGTCAATATCACCGATAAAGGGGCGGTTGATCAGGTCTTTGATCATGTTCAGCCGGAGATGGTCTTGCATTGCGCGGCCTTAACCAATGTGGATTATTGCGCCGAAAATCCTGATGCGGCGCTCAACAGCAATGCCTTTGGCACGCAGTTAATCGCGTTGGCCTGCCAGCGCCATGAGGCAACGCTGCTCTATGTCAGTACGAATGAAGTGTTCGATGGCAGCGCTAAACAGCCCTATCTCGAATATGATCGCCCCCAACCCGCTAACGCCTATGGGTATAGCAAATGGGTAGGCGAGCAGGTGGTGCGCGATCTGGTCGCCAAACATTATATTGTGCGCCCCTCCTGGTTGTTTGCGCATGGGGGCCACAATTTTGTGCAAACGATTCTCCGCCTTGCTGCCGCCGGGAAATCACTCCGCGTTGTGACCAATGAAATCGCCTGCCCCACCTATAACAACGATCTTGTGACCGCGATTGAGCAGTTGATCGCCACCGAATGTTATGGCATCTACCACCTGGTTAATGAGGGAGCCACTTCACGCTACGCTTTTGCGCGGCAGGTGCTCGATCTGGCGGGCGATAGTGATGTGGCGCTTGAGCCGATTTCATTAGCCGAATATGGGCGTGCTTCGCGCCCGCCCGAATATGGGGCCTTGCGTAATATGGCGGCAGCGCGCCTCGGTATTACGCTGCGTCCCTGGCAGGAAGCGCTCACGGCGTTTATGGCGGTGGAAGGACTGTTAGTGTCATGACTGCGCTTGAAGGCATCACCAAGCCCCTGTTTTCCGTCGTGATCCCGAATTGGAATGGTGCGCGTTATCTGCCGACATGCCTGAATGCGCTCCAAAAGCAGACCTATCCCCATGTGGAAATCATTGTTGCTGATAACGCTTCTGTTGATGACTCGCTGGACTTGCTGCGCAATCACTATCCGGCGGTGCGAATTGTGGCGCTGCCTGAAAATCGTGGGTTTACGGGCGCATGTAACGCCGGGATGGAAGCCGCCCAGGGGGAGATTATTGCGCTGTTGAACAATGATACGGAAGTTGATCCCGGTTGGATCGCGGGTGTGGTGGGCGCGTTTGAACGGCATCCCGAAGCGGGCATCGTCGCCTCAAAAATGCTGCTGTTTGAGCAGCGTGACCAATTCCACACGGCGGGCGACTTGTACCGGGTTAATGGCCGGTTGGCAAATCGTGGCGTGTGGGAAAAAGACGAGGGCCAATACGATACTGACGAGTACGTGTTCAGCGCGTGTGGCGGATCCGCCGCGTATCGCCGCGCGATGCTCGATGAGATTGGTTTACTGGACGATGATTTCTTTTTCTCGGCGGAAGATATGGATTTAGCGTGGCGCGCGCAGTTAGCCGGGTATCGTTGCGTTTACACCCCGGATGCGGTAGTGTATCATCATCTCGCCGCGACGGGGGGTGGCGTCACGGCCAGTTATTACGATGGTCGCAATATGATCTGGATTCTGGTCAAGGATTACCCGGCGGCGTTGTGGCGCAAACATGCCGTTAAGATTTTTGCTGCGCAGTTCCAATTAGCCTGGGAAGCGCTGCGGGCGTGGCGGGGCGAAGCGGCCCGTGCGCGGCTGCGGGGTATGCTGGCGGGCGTGATCGGAATCCCTAAAATGTTGCGCAAACGACGCAGTATTCAGCGTCGCCGCCGTGTATCATTGGCATACCTGGAATCGATTTTATCACCTGTAACAGATAACTAGAGGATCGCTTTGCCAAACGAGAACCCATCCCAACCCTTTTTATCCATCGTCATTCCGGCCTATAACGAGGAAAGTCGTTTACCGGCGAGTTTGCGTAAGGTGGCGGAATATGTCGCCACTAAATCGTTTCCGGTTGAGGTCGTCGTGGTAGACAACAATAGCAAGGACCGCACAGGGGCGATTATTGAAGAATATGCTGCTGAATTTCCATTTGTTCACGGCTTATCTGAGGGGACAGTGGGTAAAGGCGCGGCGGTACGCACGGGGATGTTAGCGGCTAAAGGTGAATATCGTTTTATCTGTGACGCCGATCTCTCGATGCCCATTGAGGAAGTTGATAAATTTTTGCCGCCGCAGCTTGAGCATTATGATATTGCTATCGCGTCGCGCGAAGCACCGGGCGCTGTGCGCTATAACGAACCCTGGTATCGGCATTTGATGGGGCGCGTCTTTAATACGATTGTGCGCCTGTTTGCGATTCCCGGTCTGCAAGATACGCAGTGCGGGTTTAAGATGTTTCGCGGTGACATTGCCGAGAAAATTTTTCCCCTACAAACGATGGATGGTTGGAGCTTTGATGTGGAAGTGTTGTATGCGGCGCGGTTGTGGGGGTACGACATTATCGAAGTCCCGATCAACTGGTATTACGGTGAGAATACACGCATCAGCCCCCTACAAGATTCGATAGATATGTTTGTTGAAGTCTTCAAGATTCGGCGCAACGGCAAGC
>JAFGJA010000445.1 GCA_016929355.1 Anaerolineae bacterium
AAGACTTTACTAATAACTTAGAACTAAAAACTTATAACTTCTTGTTCCTGATAGAAGAGCCATCATTGCTCGAAACCGTCGAAAATCTAAAAGTGCATAACTTGAGTAAATAAGATTTATCCTAAATCGTTTTGTTGAGTTGTTCAGCCCGGTCAGGGCGCAAACGCTGCGCCGCGCCGAGATACACATGCTGGATGTCTTGCGCGCTCAGAGTGGTGTGCCAGTTGATCAGGATGCGCAGGCATTGCGGCAAACCATGCGGGACATCCATCTCATGCCCGCACATAATCGCTACATCCATCCACCCTAACGCGCGTGCTGCTACCGCCGGATATTGGGCGTTGAGGTCCATTGTCGTTGTCATAAACATGCTGCCCACATCATCAGGATCGATGTTGTTCGCGTCGATCATGGCGGTCAGCAGTTCGTGGGTCGCGGCGAGAATCGCTTCCTCGGTATTTTCAGCGACATCAATCGCGCCACGCACGCCCATACAACGCATTGGATGCTCCGCCCAGGCACTTTCATCGGTTCCATTCTTCTTGCTCATCTATCCGGCTCCTTATTTTTTGAAGTGTTACAGGTGCATAAAAAAAGGGCGCTGAGCTTGTGCTCTGCGCCCTATTCCGGTTATCTTCGGATTTGGGATTTAACGGTTTGCACCGCCAGCAGCCACGCTCAACCCTGCCTTATGGCTCCCAAAATAGAAATAAAAATACCCATACCAGCCCCACGCTGCCGCGCCGGAGATGGTATTGGTGGTGGTTGAGGTAGGCTTACAATGATTGATCATGATTTCGCTAAACTCCCAATAACAGCAACAGCGTAACACACTGTGGCAGGCGAGTCAATAACCTCAGTGCATTTCGTACAAATTACACAACTTTGCTGGTCAGACGATGCTGATTATTCTGATTGGCTGAATTGGTCACGCAGTTCGCGTTTCAGAATTTTACCCATTCCAGACATCGGCAAACGGTTCATAAATTCGACTCGCTTGGCCCAGCAAGGAATTATTCCGCACTGCCGACCTGCGTCCCGGCCAGCGCTTCGAGTACCGTGATTACCGCGCTGTTGTCCAACTCACCATTGCCCATTGCAATCATCGCTTCATACAACTGGTGCACCACCGCCGTTAACGGCATGGATGTGTTGTAGGTCCGCGCTGTGTCGATCACGATCTTGAGGTCTTTCGCTTGCATATACGCTTTGAAGCCCGGCGCATGATCGCGTTTGAACAGCTTTTGCGGCTTGGTATCCAGCGCCCAACACCGCGCCGCGCCCTGACTGATCGCCTGCACCACTGCATCGGGATCAACACCCGCTTTTTGCGCGATAACTAACGCTTCGCACATGGCGACCATTGTCCCCGCGACGACGACTTGATTGGCGACTTTGGCGATCTGACCTGCGCCGCTTTCCCCAACTAAGGTGATCGTTTTGCCGATTGCTTCGAATAGGGGCAGCGTTTTGTCGAAGGCTTCCTGCGGTCCGCCGACCATAATGCTGAGCGTACCATTCCGCGCGCCAATGTCGCCCCCACTCACTGGTGCATCGAGCGCCATAACGCCCATTTCTGCGAATTTCTCCGCGATCTTACGGGCGGTTTCGGGCTTGATCGTGCTGTTGTCGATGAAGATCATGCCTTCGCGCGCGCCTTCGATCACGCCATCAGGCCCAAGCGCAACCAGTTCCACGTCTGGCGAATCGGGCAGATTTGTGAAGACGAAATCGCTTTGTTCGGCCACTTCGCGCGGCGTCGCTGCCGGAGTCGCGCCCTCGCTGGCAAACTCATCTACAATCGCGCGGCTGCGATTATGCACGACTAATTCGTGTCCGGCTTTCATCAGGTTCCGCGCCATGCCTGAACCCATTAATCCCAAACCAATGTAACCTACACGCGCC
Organism: Anaerolineae bacterium; assembly: GCA_016929355.1. Classification (GTDB taxonomy): domain Bacteria; phylum Chloroflexota; class Anaerolineae; order Aggregatilineales; family Aggregatilineaceae; genus JAFGJA01. The sequence goes on from JAFGJA010000445.1 coordinate 1,906, forward strand.
ACAAGTAACCTCCATACATAATCAATTTAACCGCAGAGAAGCAGAGAGAATCTAATGAAGAAACCAATTCAAACGCGCATAATGGAGGGGCCGAACAACGTGTCGGCCCAGGGCGAACACATTGGTTCGCCCCTCCAGGATCATGCGGAATCTATTTGTTTTCTCCATGAGATGCGGCGCTTATTTCTTTTTCCAGGGTGGTGTATCGGGCAGATACGTCTCGAATTCCGCGATCAGGCTGGCTTCGTATTCGCCCGCATACGTCCCAGCGAAGAAACGCGGCATAGCTTCCTCGTAGAAGCGCTGCCATGACTGTTCTTCTGCGCCGGGATTGATCGGATAAAACAGCGCGTTGTTTGCTTTGGCCGCTTTCATGTCTCCGGGAGCATCACCCATCATCAGGATTTTGTTGGGATCGTATTTGCCCGCCGCCGCGAGTTCCAGGTGGACCGCTTTTTTGCCCATTTCTTGCCCCGCGATGACGCGCACATATTGGGCGATGTCGTGTTCGTGCCACTCTTTTTCAAGCGCGGCGCAGGGTGTGGCCGATACTACCATCATATCCGCTTGGCCGGACATGGCTTCCAGGCTCTCGCGCATATAGGGGAAGGGCGGCACGCCATGCACCATATCGGCGACGCTCGCATTGACGGCGGTGGTCCAGGCGAGCGCCTGTGCCAGTTCGGGATCGCCTGGATGATCTTGCATATAGGCTTTCAGTCCGGCATCGCTGTGTGGGTGTTTGTCCTGAGCAACAAACGCGCGGAGCGACTTTGCTGCCGGGATCGTCACCTTGCGGCGGATCACTTCGTCGCGCTCGTTGAGCAGATCGAAGACCATCACCAGTGCGGGCCAACGGTTCACGCCGCGCCACTTCGAATATAGGTTAACGAATTCAGCCGCTTCGCGCGCGTATTTGGAGACCGCTTGCAGGTTCCAATACTTGATGATATTCGGGGCGAAGCATTCTTTGTGCTTGACTTCCATCGTATCAAACGCGCAGCCATCGGAATCAATGCCGATGAAAAATTCATGTTCGGGTTGCAGATCGCGCAACGGTTGGGCGGGGTCGGTCATGAGCAAAACATCCTCCTAAACATTAGACTTTATCGGGAATAACGAACTGGCGGAGGGTAGACGTATCTCCCCTACCCGAAAACGCTGAGTTAGGCACTCATCGGAT
>JAFGJA010000046.1 GCA_016929355.1 Anaerolineae bacterium
GGTGCGTTGGTGGCGAGCGGAATCGCCGTGCCGTTAGAGGAATACGTGTTCACGCCGGAACGCTGGCTGCCGTATACGGGATTTTTCGGGCGGGTGCTGGGCCATATGTTCACGCTTGGCTTTGCTGCCGAATTTCTCAAGTATGCGGCGTTCCGGTATACGATCTGGCCGGGGCACGTCCGCCAACGCCTCGACGGAGTGGCGTATGCGATGGCGATTGCGTTGGGCTTTGCGACGGTGCTGAATTTGCGTTTTGCGCTGCTCACGGAGGCCAGTTTGCTAGCAACTGCGCTGCGCGTGGCGAGTTATACCTTTTCGCATCTGGCGTTGGGCGTGGTGTTAGGCTTTTTCCTGTCGGAACTGGTGATCGGCAAAGTGCCGTATTTCTGGATGCCGGTAGGCTTAGGCGTGGCGTCATTGTTGAGCGGCCTGTATTATGCTTTTCATATTGTGGCGATTGTGGGCGGCTTGAGTCAGGTCGGGACCGGCGCGCGCCCGATTCGCGGGGTGGCGTTGGGGTTTGGTTTTGTGGCGGTAATCTTCATCGCCTTTGCGTTCATTATTGACAACGCGGATCGCCGCATGGAAACGGTTGTTGGGCGGCCCGGCCTGGAATTGTAGCTTACCGATACATTTGTATCTTCCCAAACCTGACTCCCCCTCTCCACGCTTGGAGAGGGGGGCGGGGGGTGAGGTCTATGACTGAAATGATCGAGATCAATGCGGGAACCCCGCTTAATCGTAACCAGCGCTGGAATAGTTTTCTGGCGATTGGGATGGTGTTTGTGATGCTGTTCTTTGGGCTGTCGCTGCGCGCGGGGAATCTGAACGCGACCCAGCAATTTGAGGATTTAGAGGCGGGGGTGCGTGCGCAGATTCCGGTGGGCTGGCTGTTAGATAACAACAGCAGCGAGTATATTTTCCGCGTGCAAGACCCGGACGCGCTGCCCTTCAAAACGCTGATGCAGGTGTCTGTGATGACGGTGGGGCCGGACGCCACGCCGAATACGATTCTGGATATTTTGAATATCCAACGCGCGCCGCGCCTGTCGAATTACCAGGAACTTTCACGCACGGATATGTTTTTGCGCGACGACGAAGCCAAGCGGATGACGTATGCCTATACCGAATTTGAGCGCAACCCGTTCCAATCGAGTGTGCCGCTCGTGATTCAAGGGATCGATGTGGTGGTGCTGCGGCCCGGTGAAGCGGTGATCATTACTTACCGGGAGGAACGCACGGTCTTTGAGGATAACCGGTATCGTTTCGAAAATTTGCTGGCGACGGTGGAGATTTTTTAGATGGATAGACAATCTCACTCCCCGGCCACCTCTTCAATCACGGAGAGGGGGAGTCAAACGTATCATAATCGTGTAGGGGCGTATGGCTATACACCCGAAGCTAAACGCGGGCGGTATGTTGCATTGCGATTCAAACTCCTCCTCGCGTTGGCGATTCTGCTCATGCTGGCAGGCATAGGTGTGTCGCTGCTGACGCCGGTCCAGATGGGGCAGGCGCAGGACGACCTGACGATGACGCCTTCGCCCACGCCCGATCTCTCGCTGGTTGATCTGAACGCGGACAGCATCAAGCGCGCGACGGTGTTTATCATGCAGACGTATGAAAGCCGGGGTGAGCCGGTGATCTCCTGTGTCGGATCGGGGACGCTGATTAGTGAGGACGGGTTGATCCTGACCAATGCGCATGTTGCGCTCCCCAGCGAAACCTGCCGCTCGGATACCCTCGTTATTTCGGTAACAACCCGCCTTGATGAACCGCCGATCCCGACCTATACGGCGGAAGTGGTCGATTCCAGCCGGGGCCTCGATCTCGCGGTGCTGCGCATCACGGGTTATATGGATGGGCGCGTGATTGAGCCGGGATCGCTGCAACTGCCGTTTGTCGAATTGGGTGATTCGTCAGCGCTCGGCCTGGATGACACGATCACGGTGATGGGCTATCCCCAGTTTGGCGATGAGCCGGTCACGGCTACGCGCGGCACGATTCGCGGGCTGACCGCCGAAGCTCGCGCCGGAGATCGGGCGTGGCTGCGCACGGGAGCCGTGATTCCCGGCACGATGAGCGGCGGCGGCGCGTATGATCGGGATGGCAAACTGATCGGGATTCCGACGACTGCGCCCGGTACATCCTCCGAGTGCCGCGTGATTCAGGATACGAACGGCGACGGGCGCGCCGATGATAACGATCACTGTGTTCCGGTGGGCGGTTTTATTACGGCGATCCGTCCTTCACGGCTGGCGCGGGGGTTATTCCGGGCGGCGACGCTGGGCGTGCAGCAAGGGGAGAACAGTACACCTGCGTTTAGCGCCGTGCTCGCCGGCCCCGCCACATTCACTAACCTGTTTTTCACGACGCGCATCAATGAAGCGGGTGTGCCCACCAATGTCGTCGGCAGCGTGCCTGCCGGCATCGAGAGTCTGTACCTGTTTTTCGACTACGATAATATGGTCGATGGCATGGTATATGAACTGCGGGTTACGGTGGACGATGTGCCTGACGCCACCTACAGCCTGCCGCCGGTCACATGGAGCGGGGGGGAGCGCGGTACATGGTATATCGGCAGCGCGAATACCCCCTGGCGCAACGGGCGTTATGATTTCCGCCTGTTCATCGAAAGCCGCGAGGTTGGCAGCGCGAGTATCAATGTCGGCATCGGGCCGAGCGCTGACCCGTATTTTTCCGATATTGTTTTTGGCTTGCTGGATACGGCGGGGAGTCTGGTCGGGACGAATTATGTGCTGCCGGAAGGGAGCGCGGTTCAGGCGCGGTTCAACTATCACAACATGACGCCGGAAACGCAGTGGGCCTACATCTGGTATTTTGATGGGGTCGAGTTGCCCGGTTCCCGCCAGTCTGAAACGTGGCTCGCCGAGCGCGGCGAGCAAGGCACACACATGATCACCGTCACGGCGGATTTTTTGCCGGGATCGTATCGCCTGGAATTGTACATCAACAACGCGCTCAGTGCGCGCGCCGATTTTGTGGTGGCGGGTGGGGCGGAAATCAACAATGCGGTGATCTTCTCCGATTTTCGCTTCACCACCGAGCAGCTTGACGGCATCCCCACCGGACCGATCCGCACCGAATTTGCCGAAGGGATCGAGCAGTTGGTTGTGTTTTTTAACTGGCGGTTGCTCGCGCCGGGAACGATGTGGACGCGGCGCTGGACGATTGATGGCGAAGTCGTTTTCGAAGTGACCGAACCCTGGGCAGATTCCGATACGGGTGAAGACTTTTTCCTGAGTCTGGACAGCCTGGACACGCTGCCCGACGCGACTTATGGCGTGGAGATCAGTATTGCCAACGTCACGCAAGCGGCGGTGAGCGCCAAAGTCGGGTTAGGGCAGTTACGCGCGGAAACCTTCCAGAGCGCGGCAGGGATCATCATGGCGGGACGCATCACGGATGCGGAAACGGGCATTGGCATCCCCGGCGCGATGTTTATTGTGCTGGATGCCGAATATAGCATCGAAGATTTTTTCTGGGATCAGTCGATGGTCGCGGGCGTTTCGGTAGCGGACAGCGAGGGCTATTTCCGCGTGCCGGATTTGCTCGAACGCGGCACGTATGATTCCCCGATCTTGTACAGTATTCTGGTGCGCGCGGCGGGCTATTATCCGCTCAGCGCAGACGGGATCATCGTTGTCGATGATACCGCGAGTCCGGTGGAGATTAATGTTGAGATGACGCCACAGTAGAGTCGATGGCTTGCGGGGGGGGCTGCAAAACCTACATCACACATTTGCCACTGGTGTATCCGTTACTATGCCCTCAAGCCGCTCAAACACCGCTCGTGTCTCGATCCTGTGCCGCGATTTGGTCACGGGATCGAAGAAACTCCACGCATCATTATCGACGTTCATCATAATACGCAGCAGCGTTAGCAGTTCAGGATTGATGTAACGTTTAATTTCCTCATCTGTCAGGGGGGCGGTTTGCGGCCAACGGGTCAGCACTGTGATCGACATGTGCAGCAAGACCGTTTTCACGATCAGCGCGCCGGGGGTGTTTGCGCCAAATAAGTCATCAATGCCCGCTAAAATTGCCGGGAGTTTGGTATTATCCTGAATGTTTTGTTTCGCATCAGGATCATACTTGATCGCCAGCCGGGTGAGGCGCGCCCAGGCATCGAACGCGGCTTTATCGCGGTTGTTCAGCACAAAACCTAAGCGGGCTATCGTGTGCCCGGCAGTTACGGCGGATCGAAAACCATGAATGTAATCGCGCTGGCCGGGGAGAATTTCTTTTTCCACGTCATGCAATAACACGAACCATTTGGCAAGCGTTTGGTGGTCGGGCGTGGCGGTTTCATATTCCGGCGCGACCATCAGCGCGGTCAGGGCAGTGACAACATGGACCAGTGTTGCCCCCTGCGCATAGAAAGCCATTTTGCGCCAGCCGGGTACAAACGTTTCGACCCGATCCAGTTTGTCCAACGTGAAAAACGCGCGGACATATTGGGCCATACGCGCTTCGGATTGGAGTGTCCCCCGCTTATATTGCGCGGCCAGCGAATCGATAAACTCCATTACATCGGGCAGGTAGGATTCGACTTGCAGAATATTCATGCGATTATTCCGGTAGCTTGACGCCGTATTGTCTCACTTTATTATACATCAATCGCTATATGCTGCTTCGATGGTACGTTGGTCGTGGGACTGGAGGCGGGTGGCTAGCACAATCCCGATGATGCTGAAGCCGATCACCATCGCCAGTACAGTCTGGAAAAACTGCCCATAATCGCTGCCGTCAATCAATACGCCGAGAACCTGGGCATCGATCCCTACCGCCAGATCGAAACTGGTATACAGCACGGCTGCGCCCATGCCGCGCAGCATCGGCGGCAGCACATCCTGCCCGATCACATCAGCGATGCCGCGCGTTGTGCCCCAGCCCAGCGATAGCATCACGACTGCCAGATAGGTACTGAGCGTGTCATGGGCGCGACTCATCACAATGACGCCCCCGATGGCGACGATTAACCCCGGAATGGCGATTACTTGCCGCCCCGTCCGATCCGATAGTCCCCCGGCGATGGGTTCGATCAGGGTATCGGTTAGCGCCCAGATGCTCAAGCCCAGGCCGATGGTGATCGAGGAAATCATGCCCGGCGCATCGGTGAAAAGCGCTTTGCGTTCGGCTAATAGGGGGAAATACGAGAACATCAGCGCCATGATCGCGCCCATGCCGATCATGATGAACAGCGCCGCCCAGATGCCGCGCTCGTGCAGCGTATCTTTGATGTCACGGCTGGCGGTTGCGCCGGTGGCGCGAGCCGGTTTGCCGCCGGGCAGCAGGGCCGTGATGCCCAATGTGGCCGCCATCAACACGCCGCTTGACGCAAATACCGCGCGGAAGCCCACCTCATTTTTTAGCCATTCGCCTAATAACGGACTCACGATGATAGCGATGGAGAAGGCGGCATTGCTGAAACCGAGCGCTTCGCCGCGTCGGGCGGGCGGCGATAGATCAGCGACCAACGCTTTGCCGGTGGTGGTAAACAGGGCGAGGCTGATGCCGCTTAACAAGCGCGCGACGATGAATACCGCGAAATTGGGCGAAATGACGTAGATCACGCTTGCCACCACGCCCAACGCCGCCCCGATCAACATGAGCGAGCGCCGACCATAACGATCCGAGAGCGCGCCGCCGGGAATACGCACAATCGCTGCCGTGACCGCGATCAAAAAGGTGGATGTCCCGATCAGTTCTTCGGCTGCGCCGAGTTCGTCCGTGATGAACAACGGTAAAATCGGCAGCATTGAGGTCAGGCCGAGCGCAAAACACGCCGTTGCCGCCAGCGCGATCCAGAATGCGCGGGGTAGGGGGGGCTTTTCAGCTAAATTCATAGGGCCTCTTTGGTGATCATACGTTTTTTCATCTCACTGAAGTTATGCATTTTTTGGTCTTGATCGTTCTTCTGCAAATGAATCCAAGTTGTCAGTTATTAGTTTTCAGCAAACCCTGAACC
>JAFGJA010000446.1 GCA_016929355.1 Anaerolineae bacterium
CATAAAGATGGCCTCGTGGTTTCTGTTTGTTTGGCAACATCTAGAATGCCACAAAAGCCATCTTTTGCCCTTAACTAAACCGTATTGGACTTAAAACCCAGTGATGGCAAGCTCTCCCTCTCCAGCTAGGCTGGGGAGGGGGGGAGGGGGGTGGGGCCGTTTTGAAACCTATCAAAACCGAAACCACAAAACGCTTTATAGTGTATTGAAGGATTACGCCCCATGTCACACCTTGATCTGGATGATGCCGCTGCGCGCGCCGCGTTACAGGCCGAACTTGATGCGCTGATTTATTTCGTCACGCACGATCTTAAAAATCCACTCAGTGCGGTGATGGGCTATGCCGGGATGTTGTCGGAGAATGTCGAGCAGTTGTCCCTCGATCAGATTCGCCGTTCGGCGGAGATCATCTACCTCGCCTGCGCCAAGATGAACGACCAGATCGCCGATCTGCACGCGCTGGCGCGGGTGCGCAAACTGGATCAGGTGGTGTGCCAGCCGCTTGATATGGCGCAGATTGTCGCGGATGTGTCCAGTCTGCTGCATGACCAGATCGCCGCCTCGCACGCGGAGATCGTCTATCCTGCGTCCTGGCCGGAGGCGCGTGGTTTTGCGCCCTGGGTTGAGGATATATGGCTGCATTATCTCAGCAACGCGATCCAGCACGGGTGCTATCCGGCTGATCAGCCGCCGCAGATCGAACTGGGCGCGACGGTGCAGGCTGATCGCATGATACGGTACTGGGTGCGCGATTATGGACCGGGCATCGCGCCGGAGATGCAAGCGAAATTGTTTGTGAGCTTCGAGCAGATCGACAAAGTGAGTCACGCCACGCGCGGCCTGGGACTCGCGCTCGTGCGCCGCATCGTGGATCGGTTGGCGGGATCGGTGGGCGTGGAGAGTTCGGGCGTGCCGGGGGAGGGGAGCCTGTTTTATTTCACGCTGCCAGCAGAATAACAGCTCCTTCACATTAAACCTCGTTGGGCAATCGTTAGAATACGGTGAGTCAACGGCAAGCTGAACGGTGTGCGGGCGTACCAGCAGCGTCAAGCCGCGTGTAGGGGAGGGCGCATATACTGAGATAAAACGGGCAAACAGGGATAAACATCATGAAGGGGCCAACACTTATTTTGAGCGCGATTGCCTTGATCATTGGCGGACTGGCTTTAGTGGGCTGCGCGACCTTGATCGGCACGGCGAGTCATTCAGCCGCCGCCGCGCCGCCAACAGCCACGCCACTACTCAAAGCGACCAAAGCGAGTCAGGCGCGATCAAACACGAACGCATTGGCAGACGCCGCCTGTACCATTCCTACCGGGTGGGTGGCCTATCAGGTGCAGACCAACGAAACCGTCTTCAGTGTCGCGGCGCGGGCCGGGATCACGGCGGCGGATGTGCTGACCGCGAATTGCCTGACCACCATCACGCAGATCGAAGCAGGATCGTGGATCGCTGTGCCGCCCAGCGCGCTGATCACACAGCCCTCAACGATTCTGCCTCTGGGGATCAGCGCGTTTGTGGCTGATGCGGGGCAGGCTAATGCGAATCAGGCCCAGGCCGGGAATCCGGTCACGTTATTGTGGCACGCGCAAGGGCCGGTGGTGGCGGTGCGTATTGGCTGGCTGTACGAGGGACAGTTTATCGAAGAAGCGATCAATTTACCGGCTGTTGGAGCCTGGACCCTCACCGCGCCGGATGATGGCCGGAGCCAGATCACGTATATGGTGCGCGTCAGTGATGGTTTGCACGAAGTTGCCGCCCAGACGACGGTCCAGATCGCCTGTACGGAAGGGTGGTTTTTTGCGCCTGCGCCGTCCGGTTGTCCCTCGCCCGCCGTGATCACGACCTTTTACGAGCAGTTCTTCGAACGCGGCAGCATCGTCTATATTCCGGCGCTGCGCGTGCATTATGTGTTGATCCAGAATCAGCCGGGGCAGCCGGTGAGCGATTCCTTTGTGCCGGGGATGCCCCTGCGCGATCCTGCGCTGGATGGCGCGATCCCCGCCGGGTTGGATCAGCCGCGCGGCGCGATCCATTATGCGTGGCGCAGTGATGAGGCGATCATGACCGGGTTGGGTTATGCCACTCGCCCCGCGCGGGCCTATACCGGGATGTTGCAGCGCGTGATCGGCGGCGAAACCGTCTATTTTGCGAGCAGCACCGGCCCGATTTATCATTTCATTGACGGACAGGCATGGCGCGCGGTGATCGCGCAATAAACTCCGCCCTTGCCGCACACGGTGGAATCTGTCACACTTGATATATATCATCAAGCATACTTGATGCATGATTAAGTTGACAGAGCCAAAGCGAGGTAAAGCTTTATGGGACTCAATTTGTGGCATAATCTCCCCACCGGACCGGACGTGCCCCATGCGGTGTATTGCATTGTGGAAATTCCGAAAGGCAGCCGCAATAAGTACGAATATAGCAAATCGGCGGGCGTGATCAAGCTGGATCGCGTCATTTACAGTTCGATGCATTATCCGAGTGATTACGGGCTAATCCCCCAAACGTTCGCCGAAGATGGCGATCCGCTCGATATTCTGGTCATGGTCAGCGAGCCGACCTTCGCCGGGTGTGTGATCGAAGCGCGCCCGATTGCCGTCTTTCACATGCTGGATCGCGGCGATCCCGACGAAAAAATCCTGGCCGTACCCGCCACCGATCCCCTCTACGCGGACTATCACGATATTATGGATGTGCCGAAGCATTTCCTCAAGGAAGTAGCGCATTTTTTCGAAACCTACAAGCAGTTGCAGGGGATTGAAGTCACGCCAAAGGGGTGGGAGGATGCGGGCAAAGCCCGCCAGGTCATCCTTGAGGCGATGGCCGCTTATAAGAAGAAATTTCCGCCCGAAACGCGCATTTAGTATACAGATAGGGCCGCGCCGTAGGGTAATCGTCAGCCCGCCGTCACCTCGGAGTCACCTCCGAGGTCTTTTTTTGCTGATATACTTCTGATAAAGTACTTTTTTATGATAATATTTGTCTAACGCGGAACATAGCCCTATGATCTGCGCACCTTTCGCCCTATAGTCATCATCATAGCAAGGAGAGAGCCAAAATGTTTACTCGGATACGACGCGCGGGGCACAGTCGCCTGCTGTTGGCTGCGATCACCGGGATCGTGCTGGTGGCATTGGCTGCAGTTGCTTTTCCCCTGACCCTAACCCCAGTTGCTGCTCAACCCGGCGGTGACATCCAATACAATGTGCCGGTGATCGTGACGCTTGACTCGGGCGGCAGTATCACCCGGACCTTTGCGGTATCACCCGGCGATACGGTTGACATCATTCTTTCACGCTTGACCAATTACACCTTCACGGCGGTGCTGATCGATCCCAATCAAGCCCCGACGCCGCTCACCCCCGGCGCAGATGGCAATATCGCCACGAGGATCACCAATGCCGCCGTGGGCGGCGTGTATACGCTGGTGATCCAGGCCAGCGAGGGCAGTGGTGATCTGTTAATCCAGGTGAACAGTACGAGTGTTCCGCCCAGCGCGCTGCTGATCGGCGAATCAACCATCACCGTCGAGGATGTGGAACTGCGCTTTGAATTAGTGCCGCCGGAAGGGATGGCGACGACGGTTTTGGTGCTGAGTAGTGAACCGGCGACCATTCCCGGTTTTACGCTGACCGACAACGCTACCGGCGACGTGATCATGACGATGGGGGGTGGTTTGCTGCCTTCGCTGGCGATCACGCTGCCCGCGCAGCAAACGTATACACTCGTGGTGCAGCCGGTAGCTGCGCCGCAGTCCTTGACGATCCGTTGGGATGAAGGCAGCGCCACCTCAACCGGAACCACTGAGGATGATGACACGGAGGATTCCGGGGATTCTGATGATTCACAGGAACCGCCCACGCCCACCGTCATCCCGCCGACAGAAGTTACCTGCCAGATGGTGTTTGCGGGGCAGGTCAATGTGCGCAGTGGCCCCGGTTTGCAATATACGCCGCCTATCGGCCAGATACAGGCCGGGACGGTGCTGCCCGTTACGGGGCATAATGGCAATTTCAACTGGTATCAGGTGATCTTCGCGGATGGGGTTGGCTGGGTCGCTGGCACGATTGAGGCGACGACCTTGCAGGGGCAATGTACCGCTTTGCCCGTTGTGACTGTCCCGCCGCCCGGATCAGCGAGCGCGACACCGGCTGCTTCGGCGACTGTTTTGGCGACTGTGGCGGCGACACCGACGGTTGGCCCCTCGCCAACCGCCACTGCAACGGTAAGCGGGCCAACGGCCACTGCCACCGCGACGGTACAAGGTCCAGTGAATCCCACCGCAACGGTACAGGGACCGGTGAATCCCACCGCGACCTTTACGCCTAGTTTCACCCCGACCACACTGCCACCCACTGCGACCTTTACGCCAAGCTACACGCCGACCACGCCCCCGGCGGCGCAGGTTGCCCCAGAAGATGCGCGGTTCAACAATCCGCTCACGATTCAGTTGGATAACACCACCTCGGTGCTTGATTTTGTCTCGTACCCCGGTGGTGATCGTGAGGATCGCGTGCGGTGGGACATCACCGGCATGAATTCAAACTCGGCCATGAGTGGAGGCCGGGCGCGGCTGGTTATTTCCGCGTCATGCTTTGGCACGAACACCGATCAAATCCAGTTCTTTACCGGCGGGCAAACGTTTAGCTGTGGGCAAACGCTGGTCGATCAAGAAGTGACCTTCAACAGCAAAACCGGCTCGGTGGTGATCACGGCGGTTGGTGGTGAAGGGACGTATGTGCAGTGGGTGCTGACGGGTACGGCCACGCGCGTGAATTAGGATCATTGCTTGGGCGTATGGCGATACACCCCTACTACATAACCCGGCGCGGAGTCCAGTTTCCAGGCTCCGCGTTGGTGTTATTGGGTGCATTTCAATTTAGTTCACATGTTTTGGCGTAGGGGCGGACCAACGTGTCCGCCCGTGTGCGGGAGCACAC
>JAFGJA010000447.1 GCA_016929355.1 Anaerolineae bacterium
ACCATAACCGGCAAAGCTTCTCTTAGCTTAAATTGTTCAGAGGGTTCGAACAACACAATGGGCTTATTGTCCATTTTAGTAATTTTGAAATCCATGATGGTTCTCCTCGGCCAAAGTGATTGCTTACTCGACAAAGTATACCGCCAAATACACTAGAACCGCTAAAGAGGTTGTCAGGAATTTGTCTGAGTATTTGGATGTGATCAAAAACGGATGCGATGTAGTTGAGATAACTATTTTTTATCATTTATTCACACATTCTTAGTCGATCTGCGTGTATGATATTAAATGGGGGTTTCCGACGTATAAGCTTTTATTATGGAGGAGATAATGGCGTCTTTATCGAAACACATCTTGGGGATCGGGTTGGTCGTTGTGCTGCTGGTCAGTTTTGCCGCCGCGTGTGATGACGATTCGGATAAACCGCCCAACGAAGTTTCCTTGCGCAACTGGGAAGGTGATATTTCCCAGGCGATTCTTGATGGGTTTAAAGAGGAAACGGGCATCACGGTTAACTATGTGCCCTATGATTCACAGGAACAAGCGCTGGCCGATATGCAGGCAGGCGAAGTTTATGATGTGGTGGTGCTGGAAAATCAGTTGATTCCCGGCGCAGTGGCCGAGGGGTTGTTAGCTGAACTGGACTATAACAACATCCCCAATTTTAAGAACATCTCCCCCAATTTCCGCGATCTGGCCTACGATCCCCAGAATGCGCACGCGATTCCCTATAGTTGGGGCACAACGGGTCTTGTCTTTCGCTCCGATCTGGTGGTGGAGCCGGTGACGGGGTGGGCGGATATGTGGAATGAAGCCTATGCGGGCAAACTGATGGGGTGGCCGCTCGAACGCTATATCATTGGTCTGGCGTTGAAAATGCTGGGCTATTCGTTAAACAGCGAAGACCCCGCCGAACTTCAGGCCGCGCTGGGTAAACTGCTCGAAATCAAGCCGCATCTGACGTTGCGTGAGTGGGAACCGGCGGTGGCTGCGCCGTATCTGGAAAGTGGTGAAATCTGGCTGGCGATTGGTCAGGCGGATGATGTGATCGCGGCGCGCGAAGCCGGGGTCGCCGTGGATTACATTTTGCCGGAGGAAGGCGGGTTGCTCTGGGGCGATAATTTCACCATTCAGGCGAATTCACCTCGTAAAGCCGCCGCCGAAAAGTTGATCAACTATTTGCTTCAGGCCGAAGTCAGCGCGCAGATCATCAATGAAACGTACTATTGGCTGCCCAATGATGCCGCGCTGGAATTTGTCGTGCCAGAACTACGCGAGAATACCGCCATTTTTCCCACGCAAGAGATGCTCAAAAATGCCGAAATTCTGCTGCCGCTCACTGCCGCAGGCGAAGCGCTGTATGCGGATATTTGGGCGCAGTTTTTAGCCGAGGAGTAAATCGGATTAGTTTATGACTGTATCAATTAACCCGCCAAACACAGCATTACCCAGCCGCCGGATCGAGCGCTGGCGGATTTTGCTGGGGCGGCTCAGTTTGCGGACTCGTGTCCGGGGCATGATGGCCCTGGTCACGGTTGTGAGCGTGCTGTTTGTCGTCCTGAGCGTGACCTTTTTCGTTTACCGGATTGAGCAGGATGTCTGGCGCGCGCGCCAGCAGGAAGCCGCGCACGGCGCAACCAACCGGGTCGAAGCGTTCTTGCGCCAGGTCGAACAATCCCTGATGATGATCGCCTATCTTGATCCGGTCTACCTCGAAGATCACGCGGAAACGCTGCCGACGCTGCTGGAAATGCACCCGGCGCTGATCGAAATTCTCCGGTTGGATGGTACGGGCGAGGTGATCGCCAGCGCGTATAATACCGCGTCGCCGGTGCTTGCCAATACGTTCACCATTCCCCAATCGTCATGGTTTTTGGCGGCGCTGCAAGGCAGTACCTATCTCGGCGACGTGCAATTGGATGCCAACGGCGAACCGTATTTGATTATATCAGCGCCGACCCATGATGGCGGCGCGATTGCGACCCGGTTGGATATGACGCTGTTGTGGGAAGTGGTGAATCAGGTGGGCTTTGGCGAGACGGGGCAATCCTACGTCGTGAACCAGAACGGTTACATTGTCGCCCACCCTGATCAAAGCGTGGTCACGGCCCAGACCATCATTGCGGATCGCCCGGAGGTGCAGGCGGCGCTCACGCAAACGATGTTCTCGCTTGCGGTCAGGGATACGCTGGCGGCTGATGCCGACGGGTCAAGGCCATCTCCGCCGGAGGGGAGTGAAACCGAATGGCGCGGCACGTACACCAATTTCCAGGGGAAGATGGTGCAGGGCATGGCGCTGCCCATCCTGGGTAGTGGGTGGATCATTCTGACCGAAGTCACCCGCAGTGAAGCGACTTCGGCCACGCAGTTGGCGGCGTTGACGATGACGGGCAGTTTGTTTGTGCTGGGCATTGTGATCTATTTCTTCCTGGTGATCAGCCTGCAATTTATCGCGCTCACGCCGCTTGAAATCGTGCGTAATGGCGCGTTTCGGATGGGGCAGGGCCATCTGGATGAACGCATTCCGATTGAAACGCAAGATGAGATCGGCGCGTTGGCGCGCGAATTCAACCATATGGCCGGTAACTTGCAGCAGACAATCAAAGAAACTGAACTGCTCGCCCAGAAAGCCAATGAAGCTAACGCCTTCAAATCCAACCTGATTTCGCGCGTCAGCCACGAATTGCGCAATCCGTTAGGCGGCGTGTTGGGCATCAGTGAGATGGTGCAGCTTGGCGTATTCGGTCCTATCAGTGAAGAACAAGAGGCGGCGATGAGCCAGATTGTTGTCAGCGCGGAATATCTGACCAAGCTGGTCGGCGAACTGCTCGAACAATCGCGGCTGGAACGCGGGCGCGTGGCGTTGGACATCACCCGCTTTGATCCCCAGGCGGTCATTGAGCGGATCGTCAAGATTTCCCAACCGGCGGCTGATGAAAAAGGCATTGATCTTGTGCTCGAAGCGGACGATAATCTGCCCTCCCTCGTCATTTTGGATCAGGGCAAACTGGAACAGGTCATCGCCAATCTGGTCAGCAATGCGGTCAAATTCACCCAAACCGGCGAGGTGCGCGTCAAGATGCAGTCTGAGGATCACGAATACTGGTCGATTCGGGTGACGGATACCGGCATCGGGATTCCCAAAGAGGCCCAGGATCAGGTGTTTGAACCGTTCCGGCAGGTGGATGAATCGATCACGCGCCAGTATGGGGGTTTTGGGTTGGGCCTGTCAATTGTGAGCCATTTGACGGCGCTGATGGAGGGCAGTATCACGCTCGAAAGTGAAGTCGGGCAGGGGAGTTGTTTTACGATCAGGTTGCCTTACAGCTTGTTAGGTAAGGCCCAAACGAAACCGCTTGCGCCCGAAGACGTACCCGCTCATGTAGACTTAACAGCAGCAACGCATCCATTAACAGAAGGAGTCGTGTTAAAATGACGCCAGAACAACCCCTAGCCTTGGTCATTGAAGATCATAAACAGCAGGCGCTTGTGTTTCAGAAAGCGCTCGAAACCGCCGGTTTTGTCACGGAAATGATCACCGATGGCGAAACCGCGCAGCAGCGCTTAACCGAAGTTGTGCCCCACCTGATCACGCTGGACCTGCACATGCCCGGTGTATCGGGCGAAATGCTGCTGGCACAGATTCGCGCGGATGAGCGGTTCGCCAATACACACGTCTTCCTGGCAACGGCGGATGCGCTGCTGGCGGATAAGCTGCGTAAAGATGCGAAATTGGTGCTGCTCAAGCCGGTGGGGTTCAGCCAACTGGCATCGTTAGCCAAGAAGTTTTTGCCGAAAAGTTAATGGAGAAACGAAAACGACATCAGATGATCGTGTAGGGGAGCACCAATGTGTGCTCCCGTTTTTTTCGGGCCGACACGCTGGTCGGTCCCTACATGATCCGGGTTTGAAATCGTTTCTCCATTAATGATTGATGAAAACCTCATGAATTATTTTTAAATTAATTCTTTGACAATGTAATTTCGTGTATACTTTCATGAATTAGTTCGGTGATTAGGATAGGAATCTCGTAAAATGAAACGTCTACTCATTTTAATCAGCATACTCGGCTTGCTATTAGCTGCCTGCGGGGGTGATGATAAAGACAAGGATAACAAAGCGGGCGAGCAATATACAATCGGTATCATCAACCTCTCGATCAACTTGGAGTCGGTGATCACGGGCTTTAAAACACAAATGGCCGAGTTGGGCTATATCGAAGGCGAGAATATCACGTATATTTATGACGGTCCGCCTGCCTCGATTACAGGGCTTGATGAACTTGCTCAAAAACTGGTGGAAGCGGATGTCGATCTGATTCTCTGCGTCAGCACACCCGCTACACAAGCCGTCCAACGCGCCACTGCCGAGAAGCCGATCCCCAGTGTGTTTGCCGTGGTGCAAGACCCCATCGGGTCTGGCATTGTGTCTAGTTTGACGGAGCCGGGAGGGAACGCAACAGGTATTACATTTGGACCGGCGGAAGGCAAAAGGCTGGAGTGGTTAACACGGGCTGTGCCAGGCATCAAACGTGTCTATATTCCCTATAATGACGATGATCCCGCTCCCCATGCTGCCTTAGTCCTGGTATCAGAGGCCGCCGAACACCTCGACGTGGAATTGGTTCTCCAACCGGCGCACGGCGCTGAAGAAATTGACGCGGCCATTAAGAATATCCCGGATGATGTGGACGCGATCATGATCCTGCCCGATTCGATTGTATCGCAGCGTATCACTGATTTGGCGGCCCTCGCCATTGAGCGCAAACTTCCCTTCTCGGTTACTGTCAGCGACAATGTCGTAGCGGCGGGTGCGCTGATCTCATTCGGGATGGAAACCGAACCCGTTGGGCAGCAGGCGGCACGATTGGCCGATCAGGTCTTAAAAGGGACCAAGCCCAGCGATTTGCCGGTTGAGGTTGCCGACTTTTTCCTGACGATCAACCTGAAAACCGCCACCGCGCTTGGCATTGAAATTCCAGATTCTGTTTTGCGGCAGGCCGATATTATCATCAGAGACGAAGAGTAACGCTTCGTTTCGCGCGCCGCCCATGTGAATGGGATGAGGTAATAAAACACTCATTCTAACGGATTTTGTGGCACATAAAGAACAGGCTGCATGGAAGTTGAAATCAGCAGGTTTTGGAGCCAGTTGTCGTGATAAA
>JAFGJA010000448.1 GCA_016929355.1 Anaerolineae bacterium
GTGGTCCCGAAATCAAACAGGAGTGGTTCGCCCAACGCGATCTGGCGATCGCCGGGTTCGCCGTGCGGTAAGGCGCTGCGCGGCCCGGAGAGGACAATCGGTTCAAACGGATGCTTGCCGCCGCCGCGTTTGAGCTGCTCCACGACCAGCAACCCCGCGACTTCGCGCTCGGTCATGCCGGGTTTGATCTGCGGGATCAGCGCTTCTAAGGCGTCCTGGCTGATCTGGATCGCCTGCCGCATACTGGCGATAGCTGCGTCGTCCTTGTGCATCCGCAGCGCGGCGAGCGTTTTTCCGGCGGACACGATTTGCGCACCGGGCGCGTATGTTTGAATGGTATTGGCTTCAAGCACGCGCATCCGCAGTTCTTCGATGCCGAGTTGTTTGCCGTCCAATTGGAGCGCGTCCAATGCCGCCGCGAACGCGCCCTGATAACCTTCGGTATCCGACCAGGGAAAAATCTGGATCGGGAAACCGCATCCGGCCAGACGATCCGCTTCGAGGGCAGGGGCGATGGCAACCGGCTCTTGTGTCAGCGTAAAAAAGATCACCAACGGGCGCTCGCTCAGGTGAAAATCGAGGCCGGTCAGGTATTGCAAGTGCGCGCCGGGGATCAGGGCGACAGCATCCAGCCCGGCGGATTTTGCGATGTCGAGTAAGGTTTGTACACGGGTCATACGAGAAAACTCCATGTTGAGCCAGTAAAATTATCGTGTCCATTATGCAACGCGGCGGGGAGATGTGCAATATGTGGGCGGTGTGTGGTCGCGTCCAGGAGCCTCACCCTTAGCCGCGAATGCGGCTTGCCCCGGCGCGCCGGGGCAGCGAGGGAACCTCGCAAGGGTGAGGCGGACTCCGCGCCGCTCAACGTAATTTTCCTGAGTCGGTTTTCCTTCTTTTGAATGCTTTGGCGTGGGTGAGTTTGGTGAACGTGTTTGTCTTCCCCCCTCTGCCATCTCGATGGAGAGGGGGGACCGAGGGGGGTGAGGCCGCTTTTACCTTGTTTTTCTCCGTGTCCTCTGCGTCTCTGCGGTGAAAATGATCTACACCGCCGCCAATTCGTCCAGCGTGCGTTCGATCAAATCCACGTACTCGCGCAGCGTCGCCGCGTCAAACGCGAACTTCGCACCCGCCGCCGCGAACAATTCCGGCAGCGTGGCCGTTGCGCCGAGTGACAGCGCGCGCCGGTAATCCTTGACCGCCTGCGCCTGATCGTTCAGCGCGTTCGCCCACACCTGCACCGCGCCTAACTGCGCCAGTCCATATTCGACGTAATAGAAGGGCATTTCCGCGATGTGGCCCTGTCGCCGCCAGTAGATCGCCAGCGTGTCTTCCACACCGGACCAGGCGATGTCGGGCAGATAGCGCCGCATCAATTCCGACCACTGGGCATCGCATTGATCGGTATCGCGTGCCGCGTCGGGATTCTCGTAAATCCAATGCTGGAACGCATCTACCACCGCCATATACGGCCAGAACAGAAGGATGCCTTCCAGGTGTTCGGCCCGTGCGCGCGCGGCTTCGCTATCCGTGTAGAAGCCGCCGTGATCGGTGGTCAGATACGGCGCGGCGAGCAGTTCCATCGCCATCGATCCCACTTCGACAAACTCCATCGGGATATTGCCGAGCGAGAACAGGTGATAATACGGCAAATGGGCCGTTTCGAACGCATGGAAAGCGTGCCCGCCTTCGTGCAGCAGGGTTGTCACGTCGTTGTGGATACCGACTGAATTAGCGAAAATAAACGGGCGTCCGGTGGTGGGAAATTCTTCCATATACGCGCCGCCGGATTTGTGTTTGCGGCTTTCCAGGTCGAGCAACCCTTCATCGCGCATGATGCGATAATAGCCGCCCAATTCGGGATCAACTTTAGTAAAAATGGCCTCGATTTTGTTGTTGAGTTCAGCAATCGATGCAAACGGTTTGAGCGGCGGTGCATCGGCGGGATCAACGCGGAAGAACCAGTACGCATCCCAGGGGTGCAGCGTATCCACGCCGAGTAACGCTTTTTGCTTGGCATTAATGCGACTCGCCGCCGGGACCACGACTTCCTCAATCGCGGCATGGAAGGTTTTGCAATCGTCCGGCGTATAGGCGAAGCGCTTCAACTGCTGCCAGCGATACGCGCGGTAATCCTCAAATCCGGCATTTTTCGCCATTTGTGTGCGCAGATCAAGCAGCTTGACCCACAGGCCGTCAAACGCGGCACGATCCTGAATCACACGTTCCATCGACAGTTTCCAGGCGCGTTCGCGGGTGGCGCGATCCTGATCGGTGAGCTTCGCCATGACCTGCTGCATGGTCATTTCTTCCCCGTCCCAATCGACCACGCGCGCCCCGGCGAGTTTGTTCAGTTCGATGCTCAATTTCTGGAGTTCTGTTTCTAAAGGCAAATTTTCGGAGCGGAAAATTTCAGCATCCACGCGCATTTTCTGAAGCGGATTCTCAAACTGATCCGGCTCCAGGCCGCTCGCCAGCAGTTTTTTGATGAGTTCCTGTTCGACTTCGCTTACCTGCGGGATGACGTGTTCGGCGTACCCCGCGAGACGATTTTGCCCGGCTTCGTCGTTGGTATGCGTCGTGGTGCGGATTTGCATCCGCGAGTAGGTTTCCGCGATCAAGCTCTGCAACTGGGACCAATCCGCCAGCCACGCATCAATCGTAGCGGCGGTCAGGGGACGATTCACCAGATCGTCCGTGTAAGGCTTGATCTGATCCCAGGTCCAATCCATAAAATCATTGATATTTTGGGGTAACGTGTTAAACATAACATCTCCTAAAGCATACAAATAACAGCCACCTCATTATACGCGATCAAAATTGTTTTGCGCATCGCACGGCGCATATTATAATCACGGTTGCGCTTCGTCCAGTTAATTAGCATATTAGATGGGTTATGAGTCATGAGTGTGGTGTTTGGAGTAAAACCAAGCCTTTGTTTTTCTCCTCACTCATTACTCCGAACTCAAAACCCTACACCCGATTTGTCTAATGATGAACTGTGTTACAGATAAGATTGATCTCTTACTTTGATTTTCTCTGTGTTCTCTGTGTCTCTGTGGTGAATAGTTTTTTGGAGGAATGACCATGCGGCGACTACTGGCATTTTTAGGCGGTGTTTTAAGTGGGGGCGCGATTGGGACCGCCGTTGCGTTGCTTTTTACGCCCCGATCCGGTGATTCGATGCGGCAGGGCGTGCGGTCCCGGTA
>JAFGJA010000047.1 GCA_016929355.1 Anaerolineae bacterium
CACAACCACTATGATCATGTCGGCGGGGTGGATAGTGTGCTGCAAACCGGCGTGCAGCCAACAGTCTATGTGCCGCCCTCGTTTACCACGCTCAAGCAGCATATCGCCCAAAGCACCAACGTGATCGACGTTGAACGCGGGATGGAGGTCGCACCCGGCATTTTCACTACGGGCGAAATGCGCGGCAGTCCCCGCGAACAATCGCTCGTCATCCCCACCGATGACGGAATCATCGTGATTACGGGCTGCGCGCATCCGGGCATCGTGGCGATCACGGCAGAGGCGATCAGCTTGTTTGAGAATGCCGATCTGCCGGTTATCCTGGCGATGGGCGGTTTTCATCTCATGGAAAAAAGTGAACGGCAGATCGATAGAATCATTGAGGATTTACGCGATCTCGGCGTGCAGCAGGTCATGCCGACGCATTGCACCGGGGATGAAGCCATTGCCCGCTTCGCGGCGGTGTTAGGCGAGGACTACATCGAAGGCGGGGTCGGGCGCGTGATTGAGTTTGCGATCACGGCAGAGGAAAACGAGGAGTCCGATCCGGCGGGGGATGCGTAACAATCCATCGGGGCGTATGCGAGCGCGATCCTTTGGCTCGCATACGCCCCCGTATGCGCTTAATCTTCCGCGTCTAGATCGCGGTCCGCATCACTATCCATCGAGGGCACGTCATCGTCATCCATCTCAGCGCGCACACTACGGAACTGACGCACGATCTCGCGCAGCGTAATCTGCGGATTCGCCTCACGCGCCGCGCGGATGTCATCCATAGTCACGCCGAGTCCGATCAGATCAATGACCAACCGGGAGTCGATATGGCGGAAGCCCATATCACGCAGATCGTTGATCAGGTCTTGCAGCAGCGCGCCGGTATCACGCCGTTCGCGGCGGCGCAAGCGGAGCATCATCTCCGGCGTGACTTCCGTTCCGGCGGCCTCGTTCCATTGCGCGACCATCTGCGCCGTGACATCCTGCCCCCACAACCGGATCAGCGTGCGAAGGGGAATATCCGTAAAGCCAGCGCTGCGCATTTCGTCGATATACGCCGGATCAAAATCGGAAACGTGCATGGCGATCAGGTCTTTCAACCGGGGATTATCATAGCCCCGCGCGGCCAATTCGGTACGCAGATAGCGTATATCCTCGGCGGTCATATCGTGGATGCCCAGTTGGACCAGTTCTTTGATGCGTAGATCGGGGAACTGTTCATGTATCGTGCGCGCATAATCCGCTTCAAGGCCATGAATGCCAAATTGGATAATGTCTTTAGCGCGCAGATCAGGGAAATGCTCGCGCATGTCACGCACATACTCCGCGCTGATGCCGTGAATGCCGAATTCGCGGATGTCTCGCACGCGGATGTCAGGATAGTATTCGTGAATGGCGGCGACGAAATCAGGTTCAAGGCCATGAATACCGAGTTCGACCAATTCGCGCGTGCTCAGGTCCGGGAAAGCGGCTTTGATCTGGGCCACATAACCAGGGCCGAGGCCGTGAATGCCAAATTCCACCGCTTCCCTCGGTTGTAAATTGGGGAACTGCTCGCGCAATGCCGCAATGTAAGCGGCATCCAAACCGTGAATGCTGAATTCGCGCAGATCGCGCACGCGAATATCCGGCCACGCCTGGACAACGGCGGCGGCAAATTGGGCATCTATTTCGTGAATGGCGCATTCGACCAGATCGCGCACCCGCAGATCGCGCAGTCCAGCGGCGTGCAGAGCGCGGATCATGTCGGGCGTGACGTGGTGAACACGCAGTTCCTCAAGGCTGTGTTCGTTGACATGATCGATCCCGAACAGGGCCAGCGCTTCGGTCAATTCGCTGGTACGAATATCCCAACCGGGACCAAAGCCGCGTTTGCGCTTGGCTTTATGGCGGGCGGCGCGGAACTCAGGCCGAGGGCCGGGTGTGGGTCGTGGTCGGGGGATTCTCGGCGGGATAGGCGGGATAGGTGCATCAGGCGGCGAACCGGCAATATTTACGCCAATATGCCCAATGGCCCCCGCCGTGCGCCCGACTTCGTTGATCGTGTCATGCAAATCGTCGAGATTGGGAAAATCATCCAGATCAGGGAAGTCTTCGAGATCGGGGAAATCGTCCAGATCAACACCTTCGAAATTCGCCAGCATGTCACGCGCGGACTCAAGGCGGGCGTTTCGTCCGGCCTCATCAGAAACGGAACCGGTGTCTTCCGCTTCGGCAGGGATGGCGCGGATCAACCGTTCGGCATCTTCCACGCTGATTTTTTTGTCCTTCAACATTTGCAAAATTTGTAACCGGTGTTCTGCCATTGTGTGCTCCTGAATATGATATAATGGCAGACAGATGCAGCGTTCTTGGGAATGTTGTTATCGCACACGCTGGACACCGGGATCAACCGCCAAATTGAGGTCCGGTGTCTGCGTTTTGTACCTCACCCCTCACCATATATGGCGACGGGGAGATTGATTATGCTTGTAGGGGCGGACCAGCGTGTCCGCCCGATTGAGTCGCACCGGGAGTACACATTGGTACTCCCCTACAAAATTAATCCGTATTTCTGCTTATCAACTCCCGCAGCATCCGTTCTGCCGCTTCAATCGTGAGATCACCGCGCTCGACTGATTCTAGAATCGCCCGCCGTTTCTCGTCGGGGCTACCGTCCGGCGGTTGCTGCTCGACATTCAGCCGCAGCGATTCGATCACCTCATCCAGCCGCCCGCGAATCGTCCAGTAACCAAGACCGGTTTCACGCTCCATCTCTTTCAGATTGCCGCGCACGCCCACGTAAATTTCGAGGAAGCGCAGGTTTTCATCGGACAGAGCGCAGAACGTGCAGCCGGTATATTTGCCACGCACAACGGTTTCGCAGTCGGTGCAGCTCAGTTCGGAGACAATCATTTTGCCGCCGCAGGATGGGCAGGTCGTCAGTAGTCGTCGCATGGGTCAACCTCCATGATCTCAGTATAGCGAATTTTTGGTTAGAGTCAAGCAGAAAACCAAAGATTTTGGTTAGCAATCAAAAAATTTTGGTTTGAGCGTAGAATAATCGCGGCGTGAGTCGTGGGCGTTTTACGTTTTACCCCCCTCTACATCAGAGTGTTCTATAATGCCCGCCGGTTGCGCGCGACCACCGCCACGATCTTGCGGTGCAGCGCGAACAGCACCAGCGTATCCCCGGCGCGGACAACGCGATCCCCGGCGGGATGCACCTGCACATCATCCGCGCGGCTGTGCAGCACAATATCCAGGTTTTCGTCTTCTTGCAGCGCCCCGACAGTTTTCCCATCCAGAAACGATCCTGAATTGACGATCAACTGGATCATGCTGTAATCTTGACCGTTGATCGTCATCGTCTGCGTGATCTCGATACCGAGCGCATACCCGGCGAAGGTCGGCGCGGCGATGTCGGTGGCGCTGAGAACCGCTTCAACATCCATAAAGCGCGCGATCTGATCCTTGAATTGGTCCTCCCACATCCGCATCACGATGCGCAAACCGGGATTCAGATCGCGGGCGCGCATAGTCACTTCGAGATTCATGTGGTCGTTTGAGGTGCAGACGATCAACGCCTGTGCCTGACGGATACCGGCTTTCTCCATCGTCGCCGCCAGGCGGCCATCACCTTCGACCAGGGGTACTTTGAGCACGCGCAGTTCGTCCTGTTTTTCCGGGCTGATCTTGAAATCAATCGCCACGACTTCGATCCCCATCGCGCACAGTTCGCGGATCACGCGCGTGCCCAGATGCCCAACGCCCAACACGATCACATGATTTGCATAGGTTGAGGCCACCGCTTCCTCCCAGGTCCGGTTCGTGCTGAAAAACAGATTCACAAAATCCGCCACGCCGCGCGCCGCGATAAACGCGCCGATCACAGGCATCACATACCAGAAAATGACTAATTCGCCCTCCTCCGGCAGATCGGCAGGGGCAGCGAAGATCATCATGGTTGCCATTTCATAGGGGCGATCCCAGTAGGGTTTATGCGGGTGTCCAGCCTCATCCCACAACAGACCATAGAGCCAGCCGCCGCCAAAGACTGCGATCAGGAAGACGACAATCGGCACATTGAACTCGCGCCAGATGACGCGCGCATTACGCCACGATGCCCGCAGCCAGCGCACGCTGCGCCTGACGCGCCCCGGTTGTGTGGCCGGAATGAGCAATTGTGAACGCGGCATTACCTCACCCTTCAACAGGTGTTCAAAAGCGTAATTACTAGTCTACTCGATTTTGAAAAAATTTACCGCGAACTCGTGTTTTGAATTAATGCATTGATTTTTTCAATGTATCACCTCAAATTAATTACTTGAAATATCAAATAAGTTGATATATTATGTAAACACAGTGGACAATAGCCCCTACCGCAGCTTAACAACTTTCGCCTCTCAGGTTGCTTGCTGAATTAAGTAATGATATAATTGCGCATATACGCAATTGCGCAATTTAAATCCAGAATCGGACATCTTTGAATCGTCACGGGGTTATTTGAGGAGAATATACTATGAATAACGAGCGCAACGACGCCTTACGGTTAGTCGCCTATTCTGATGATTGGTTGAGCCGGTGTAATCTCTACGGGGTATTTGTCCGCCGCGTGATCGTTTTCGCTGTCGCCTCCGCGCTGCTGGCGGTGCTGGTGGATGCTGTGTTGGCTTTGCCCGTTCATAACCTCGCCGTGAGCGCGAGCGGACTGATCGCGGTTGTGAATGGTCTGTCTTATGCTGCGCTCAAACGCACCGCCGATAGCGCCGGGTTGAAGATGGGACTGTTGATGGGCTGGTTAGCCTACACGATCTGGTTCTTCGTGCTGAACGCTGCCGGGTCGGCTTCTGTGCCATTGGCGTCCTTGCACTGGTTCGAAGCGATGGTCCTCGGCGTGGCGCTGGGCGCGATTGGCTTTGC
Organism: Anaerolineae bacterium; assembly: GCA_016929355.1. Classification (GTDB taxonomy): domain Bacteria; phylum Chloroflexota; class Anaerolineae; order Aggregatilineales; family Aggregatilineaceae; genus JAFGJA01. The sequence continues at coordinate 4,897 of JAFGJA010000047.1, forward strand.
GAGTTACGCCCTGGTCCAATGGGGGCTAACGCGCGCGCGTTAGCTGTCCTGGCGCGATACTGTTTAGGTATTTCTGATGGTCGGCAGGGGATGGGATTGTTATGATCTGCGGCAGACGCTAGATCATGCAAGGAGCACATCATGGCAACCATTCCCGAATCTCATACTGATTTATTGACTGGACCGGTGTATGTGTCACTCGTCACCGTCATGCCCGATGGACAGCCCCAGGTCACGCCCGTGTGGGCCAATTACGATGGGACGTATGTCAAAGTGAACAGCGCGCGGGGCCGCCAAAAAGACAGAAACATGGTCGCCAATCCCAAAGTGGCGATCTTAGCGATAGACCCCGGCAACCCGTTTCGTTGGATCGAAGTGCGCGGGACCGTCGAACAGATCACCGAGGAAGGCGGCGTGGATCATATCAACGAACTGTCCGCCCTGTATACGGGCAACGCGGATTATTATGCGTTCAATCCCGATGCGAAGGGCCAGGAAACGCGCGTGGTGTATAAGATCAAGCCGACGAAGGTGAACGCCTGGGGGTAGTTTAGAGCAAAATGGGACGCAGATGACGCAGATTTAAAGTCAAATGCGGGTAAAACAGATTAACAAGCCCACCAGAGTAAGGGGCCGACACGTTGGTCGGCCCAGGGTTCGCCCCCACGCCGCCCCTCTGCGCAACCTACGACTCGCCAATTACCCCTTGTCAGATACCGCGCGGGTGCGTTACCGTTATAACATAATGGCAATTGAATACACGACGAGGATGCTATGCACTTCACAGCGTTATCTGACCCGCGCTATTTGCGCCGGAGCGCAACCCGTGCGATTCTGGCGTTAATTCTGATCACGACAAGTATGGGGGTTGCACTGGGCAGCGCGCCAGTTCAGGCGCAGGATATGCCACCTGACGCTTCGCCCACGCCCGAAACACCAACTCCCACACCTGAGCCATTCACGCCCACACCGCCGCCGATGGCCGCGCAGCTTGGCGCGATGACGCACACCTACCAGACCTGGAACAATTGCAGTGGGGCCAATCTGACGATGGCGCTCTCCTATTTTGGCTGGAATTACGATCAGGATGTGGCGCGGGCGTGGCTCAAGCCGAATGTCGAAGATAAAAATGTGTCGCCTAAAGAGATGGTCGATTTTGTCAACTATGTGCAAACCGATCTGCCGCATGTGCGCGCGTTGTGGCGTTACGGCGGCGATCTGGACCTGATCAAGCGGTTGGTTGCGGCAGGCTTCCCGGTGATTGCGGAGGCGGGTTTTGATGTGGACGATCTCGACTGGATGGGCCACTATGAAACCGTGTCTGCGTATGATGATACGACGCAAACGATCTGGGTTGCGGACAGTTATAAAGGACCGAATCAGTCCCACACATACGAGGACTTCGATTATTGGTGGCGGCACTTCAACCGGGCGTTTGTGGTGTTGTTTGACCTGGATCGCGTGAATGAATTAGCCGCATTGTTGGGCGATTATTACACGCCGGAAGGGGCAACCCAGATCGCATTAGCGCAGGCGCGCGCCGAAGCGCAGGCAAACCCGAATGATGCGTGGGCCTGGTTCAATATGGGCACATCGTATGTGCGCCTGGGTAATTATGCCGATGCCGCTACCGCGTTTGATGAGGCGTTCCGCTTACAGCAACTGCCCTATCGCCTGCTGTGGTATATGTTCGGGCCGTATGAGGCGTACTATAACATGGGGCGCTACGATGACGTGGTGCAACTGGCCGCCAATACCGAATCCACGACGACGTATGTCGAAGAGATCATGTTCTGGCGCGGGATGGTGTATGCTGCGCGGGGGCAAAATGATCTGGCGATCAACGAATTTAACAAGGTACTGGCCTTCAACCCCAATGCGCAGATCGCGCAGGAGATGAAGACGCAGGTCGAAACCGGGACGTTCACACCGCCGGTGTAAGAGCGCCCTACCTCACCCCCTGAGCAACCTCTGGTTGCCCCCCTCTCCAAGCCCGGAGAGGGGGAATTGGTATGCGGAAACATGAATTTGTGTGGAAATTGCCCCGAAAATTTGAATGTTTCCAATTTTGGCTGAGATGACGAGGGCTAATCTTTCGCTCAATTTTGATGCGCTAGATGTAGTCCTCACCCGACTCCCCCTCTCCACACTTGGAGAGGGGGCCAGGGGGTGAGGTATAATGAGGTAAAACGTATAATCAGAAAATTGCCATTATGCTTGATGTTCCTGAACCCAACGACGCACCGCCACCTTTCACCATGCCGGAACTCTGGCGCAAACTCAAACCCCTCGCGCGCCAGATGCGTCACGAACCAACACCCGCCGAAAATCGACTCTGGCATTATCTGCGCAATCGCAAACTGGCCGGAGCAAAATTCCGCCGCCAACACGCGATAGATCGTTTCATTGTAGATTTCATCTGTCTGGATAAGCGATTAGTGATCGAAGTCGATGGTGCGGTGCATCATTACACGCCTGAAGAAGATGGTATCCGGCAGGAATTTTTGGAAGCGCAGGGTTTGCGCGTGCTGCGCTTCACGAATACCGAGGTGTTTAAGGAACTGGATGGCGTGTTGGAGATCATTCAAGAGGCGATAGAAGATACCTCACCCCCCAGCCCCCTCTCCAAGCCCGGAGAGGGGGAGTCAGGTTGTGAAAGTTAAGCGTGGTTGTGTCAGTTATGGGGAAAACCATGCAAAAACGCCCAATGTAGGGCGGAGCCTGTGTGCTTCACCGGAGAATCACAGTGTCCGCCCTACAATAAACCGTTATGCCCCGCGTCTGAAATGCATCCTGCGAGGCGGTTACTGACTCGACTCGATTCCCCCTCGCCACACTTGGAGAGAGGGCCAGGGGGTGAGGTATATTATTCAACCATCCCCGCCACCAACTCCGCCGCGCGATCCGCGCCACCAAGCTCCGCGAACTGCGCC
>JAFGJA010000449.1 GCA_016929355.1 Anaerolineae bacterium
CAGGTCACGCGCTCGGCGGGACACGGTGACTATCACCCCATTGTGTTAGCGCCAGCCTCTGTGCAAGAAGCGATTGATCTCATGGTGTTGGCGTTCGATCTCGCCGATCAATACCGCCATCTGGTGTTTGTCGTGGCGGACGGGTTGATCGGGCAAATGATGGAACCCGCCGAACTGCCGGAGATGCAACCCATCCGCACCAAACGCCCCACCTGGGCCTTGACCGGAGCCAAAGACCGCGGTCCGAATGTTATCACGTCATTAGAACTCGGCGCGCCTGCGCTCGAAGCGCTTAACGATCACCTGCAAGCTAAGATTGCGAAGATTCGCGCCATTGAACAGCGCTCAACCGAACTGTACACCGGCGACGCGGAACTCATCGTGGTGGGCTATGGTACAGCCGGACGCATTGCGCAAACGGCGGTTAAGCAGGCGCGTGATAACGGCATGAAGGTGGGCTTATTCCGCCCGATCACGCTCTGGCCGTATCCTGAACAGCGTCTTTCTGAGCTAACCGATCAGGTTGAGGCATTTTTGGTCGTCGAAATGAACGCGGGCCAGATGATCGATGATGTGCGGCTGGCGTCCGGCGGACAGGTTCCCGTTGAATTCTACGGGCGGACCGGCGGATCAGTGCCCTTGCCGGAGGAAATCTATCATGAGATAGCGACCCTGTACAAAAAACTGATGAAGGAGGCGGTGTAATGGTAGCGGCAGATGTTCCTTTGATGGATGAACAACAAGAATTACTGGACGAACAGATCGTTTACAAACGGCCCGAATCGCTGACTGATGTACCCACCCACTACTGCCCCGGCTGCACACACGGGATCGCGCACCGCATCGTGGCGGAAGTGCTGGACGAACTCGGTCTCCGCGAACACGCGATTGGGATCGCGCCGGTGGGTTGTTCGGTGCTGATCTACAACTACTTCAACGTTGATTTTGCTGAGGCCGCGCATGGCCGCGCCCCGGCGATGGCAACCGGCATCAAGCGTGTCATGCCGGATCGGATCGTCTTCACCTATCAGGGTGATGGCGATCTGGCAGCGATTGGCACAGCGGAGATCATTCACGCCGCCGCGCGCGGTGAAAACATCACCACGATCTTTATCAACAACGCGATCTACGGCATGACCGGCGGCCAGATGGCCCCGACCACACTCCCCGGCCAGCATACGAAATCATCCCAGGCAGGGCGTGATGTGTCGATGATGGGCTATCCGATGAAAATGTCCGAACTGCTCGCCAACATGGAAGGATCAGCCTATATCGTGCGGCGGTCACTGCATAATGTGCGCGAGATCAACAAAGCCAAGAAAGCGATCAAAGTCGCGTTTCAGGCGCAAATGGCGGGACTCGGCTTTTCGATGGTCGAGCTGCTCTCGTCGTGCCCGACCAACTGGGGGCTGACGCCGCCGGACGCGCTGCAATGGGTCGAGGACAACATGGTCCCATTTTACCCGTTGGGCGACTACAAAGTGATCGATGATGTGCAAGCGCTGGCGAAACGGAGATAGATAACCATGCACGAAGAAATTATTTTCGCCGGGTTTGGTGGACAGGGGGTCTTGTTCGCGGGGCAGTTGTTGGCCTATACCGCGCTGGCGGAAGGTAAGCATGTCACCTGGATTCCGTCCTACGGGCCGGAGATGCGCGGCGGTACGGCCAACTGTACCGTTGTGGTCAGCGATGATCCCATCGGCTCGCCGGTGTGCAAACATCCGACCATTGCGGTAGTGTTCAATAACCCCTCGCTGGAAAAATACGAGGAAACGATCACACCGCATGGGTTGCTGGTTGTCAACGAATCGATGATCGTGACACAGCCGACGCGCGACGATCTGGAAATCGTGCTGCTGCCCGCGACCACTGCTGCAATGCAACTCGGCAACGTCAAAGTCTCGAACGTGATCTTGCTGGCGGCCATGCTCGCGCGTCGTCCGTTAGTGAGCATGGATACCGTCGAAGCGGTGTTAATCGAGAAATTGGGCGCACGTAAAGCGGCCTTGCATGATGTGAATATCGCGGCACTGAAACGTGGCAAGGAATTGAGTCTCGCGCAGACGGAAACCGCGTAGTACACGTCTATTTTTTGGTAATATTCGCCCGCCGGAGTCGCGCGATCCCGGCGGGTGTTTGATTCTGTACGCTGTTCGCAGTACAGTAACGGCGTTTAGTACGCATAGTAATTGTAGCCACCAGACACGAAAGAACACATCATGACCGATCAACCGAATTTCCAGGGCTTTGTATGCCCTATGCCCCTCCGCGATTACCCGACGATTGTGCTTGGACATGGCAGCGGCGGACGCCTCTCCGCCGATCTGATCCAGCATTTGTTTGTGCCCCTGTTCGATAATCCCGCGCTGTCCGGCCTCAACGATCAGGCGGTGCTGGACATCAACGGCACGCGGCTGGCCTTTACCACCGATTCGTTCGTGGTGAATCCGCTGTTTTTCCCCGGCGGCGATATTGGCAGTCTCGCCGTACATGGCACGGTGAACGATCTCGCGGTGAGTGGCGCACAGCCGTTGTTCATCTCGGCGGGTTTCATCCTCGAAGAAGGTTTGCCGATGAATGACTTAGGCCGGATCACCACCTCACTCGCCAACGCCGCCAAAGCTGCTGGCGTGCAGGTCGTAACCGGGGATACAAAGGTCGTCAATAAAGGTAATGGCGATGGAATTTTTATCAACACGGCGGGGATCGGCCTTGTGCCCCCCGACCTGCACATCGCCGCCGACCAAGCGCGCCCCGGCGACGTGATCATCGTGAGCGGCACGATTGGCGATCACGGCATGGCGATTATGTCCGTGCGCGAGGGGTTATCGTTTGAAACGGAACTGGTCAGCGACAGCGCGCCGTTACATACATTAATCGCGGATATGCTCGGTGTGACGCGCGAGATTCACTGCCTGCGCGATGCCACACGCGGCGGTGTGGCGGCGGTCTTGAACGAACTCGCAGAACGCTCCAACGTGGGCTTTATGCTGGATGAAGCCGCGCTGCCGATCCGCCCGGCGGTGATGGCCGCCTGCGAAATGCTCGGCATGGACCCGCTCTATGTAGCGAATGAGGGCAAAATCGTGGCGATTGTGCCGGAAGCACACGCCGACGCCGTGCTAGCGGCCATGCGCCAGAATCCCTACGGCGTGGACGCCACGATCATCGGGCGCGCCGTCGCCGACCATCCCGGCATGGTGCTGGCGCAAACGGGCATTGGCGGGCGGCGCGTGGTCGATATGCCGTTGGGTGAAATTCTGCCACGTATCTGCTAGGTTTTACTTCACTCTATCTTTGCCCTTTTGGTTTACCCCTCCCCGCAAGCAGGGCGAGACTTGACTCACCTTGCCTTGCTTACGGGGAAAGGGGTCAATTTGGAAAACTGCAAAGGTAGAGTACTTCATTTTGTAGGGGCTGCACTGCAAAAATTGCCCCTACCGCAAATACCCTCTATTCCGCGCTGATAAACGTCCAATCGCGCAGCGTGCGGAAACGATCACTGGCGGAACTCAGATAGCCAAGCTGCACACCCTGCAACCGGGCATCCACGCCGTAAGTGTAAAGCGGATAGTACAGAACGAGCGCGGCGGCGCGTTCGGCAAACAGTTCTTGAAATTCGGTATACAACAAGGCCCGGTTGATGCCGAGTGTTTCACGGCGCGCCTGTTCGAGCGCCTCACTGATGCGAAGATCGTTCATCGCACCGAAATTTTGCCCGACGCCCACCTGTCCCTGATGCCAGAAGACATAAGGATCGGGATCGGCGTTCGGGGCAAAACTGAATTCGACCAACGCCGCATCAAAATTACCGGTATCCAGGCGATTATGCAGCGTTGTCATGTCTGCCACTTCGATACGCACCGTAAAGCCTAATTCCCCCCAGGCATTGGCAATATCATTGACCAGCGCGATCAAGGCGGGATTGTTGGCGACAAGCAGCGAAAATTCAAAGGGTGAGGCCGGGCGCTGAAACTCTTCCGGTGCGCCGGTCATAGCTGTGTTTTCCCCATCCTCGGCGGTTGCCGTTTCGCCTTCCTCGGCTGGGGCTTCACCGTCATCCGCCGGGGCTTCGAGATTCACGGTAGTGAGTAACGCCTGCGCTGCGGCGGGATCATAATCCGGCCAGGGACTATCCGGCGTATAAGCCCACGAGTTC
>JAFGJA010000450.1 GCA_016929355.1 Anaerolineae bacterium
CGAGAATGGTCGTATCTCGGCTGGGAAATAGCACCGCCTGCCCCGGCATCCCATGACTGGCCGGATCATCAATCGGATCAGGATCGCGGCGGCGCATCAAGGGCATGGTCGCGGCGAAACCCACCCCCACCAGGACCAGCGTCCAGATACTCACGAACCAAAACAGGGCGATCAGCATGGGCTAAAACTCCTCAATCGTGACGGTGATCACACGATCACCAGGGGGGGGATCAGGGAAATTCACCGGATCATTGGCATTACGCGGCGTTAAACTGCGTAAAACATCCATACCGGCCAGCACCGCGCCAAAAATCGTATATTGGACATTCCAGTTTTCAACTGGTTCGAGTGGGGCCAGTGTGAAAAAGAATTGACTCCCGGCACTGTTCAGCAGATTCGGCGGATGCGCCATTGCCACCACGCCCGCCCGATCAAAACGCTGGCTGAGATTCGGTTCGTCGGGAATGGTGTAGCCGGGAGAACCACGCCCGCTCTCGCTCGGATCGCCCATCTGCGCGATAAAATCCGGCACGACGTAATGAAACGTGATGTTATCGTACCAGCCGTTACGCGCCAGAAACACAAAATTATTGACCGCAACCGGTGCTTCGCTGGCGAACAACGTGATCACAATATCGCCTTTTTCGGTGACAATGGTCGCGCGGTAATTTTTCTGCGGATCGATGATCATCTCCGGGGGAGCGTCGAATTGGCGCTGTTCGAGCAAGGCCAACCGTGCCGCTTCCTCTAACCCGTAACGATCATCACGCCCGGTATAGGGAATCCCGTTATAGAGCAGCATCGGCGCACCCAGAATACCCAATTCGGCGGCATCATACCGCGCCATTTCGATGATCGGGGCATAAAGCGCGGCATCTAACTCCGCCTCAAAACGATCCAGGTCCAGACCGATAAACGCGGCGTACTCATGCAGCGCCGCACGGAATTCATCAGGCGAGAGAGCGATCCAGGCGACCTGATGCGAAAAAAGTTGGTCATGCATTTCCCAGAAAAAACCCTGTGCGGCGGCGGCTTCGCTGGCCTGGATCGCTAACGCGGCGTTGGGATGATTCTGGGTATCCGGCAAATGCCGCCAGACAAGACGCACATTCTCAGGATAGGTCGCGCGCACGATTTCGAGATCGCGGGCATACCGCGCGCACACCGCACAGGCAAAATCCCCGTACATGATGATCGTCAGGTAGGCGTCGTCCGGCCCAAAAGCATATCCCGCCAGGGGCGCAACATCCTCTTGCGCCTGGACAGGCATAACGGCAGTAATCAATAAAATCGCACTAAACAACGTCGCAAACAAGGAACGCATACGGCTTAATCTCCCAAATTGACGCCAATTTCGCGCGCGGTATTTAACCAGGGATGATCGAGGGGCACAATTTTGCGATTCCCCGCCACCTCATCAAGCGGCACGGGTTCCGCCCCTTCGCCGCGCGCCGCGACCATCACGCCATACACCCCCGCGTTGATCAGATCGGTGCAGGCCGTACCGAGGCGCGTCGCCAGCAAGCGATCCGCCGCCGAGGGTGTGCCGCCGCGCTGCAAATGACCGAGAATGGTCACACGCGATTCGAGGCGCGTCAGCTTTTCCAGTTGGCGCGAAAGGTGTACCGTATTTTGCGTTTGTTGTTCTTCAAACACCTTCAAAGTCGCCTCTATTTGCGCGACTTCTTCCGTTTTATCTTTCTTCTTGGCTTTTTTAAGCTGTTTTTCCATGTCATGCATCATGGCTGCGTCTTCGTTGGACATCGCGCCTTCGGAGATCGCTACGATGCTAAAGGCTTTGCCGCCGCGCGCGCGTTCCAGAATCGATTCGGCAACTTTTTCCACGTCATACGGAATTTCAGGAATCAGCACCACATCCGCGCCGCCCGCAATCCCGGCTCCTAGCGCCAACCAACCCGCGTTATGCCCCATCACCTCGACCACGATGATCCGGTGATGGCTGTGGGCGGTGCTGTGCAAGCGGTCAATCGCTTCGGTGGCAATGCCAAGCGCGGTATCAAAGCCAAAAGTCACATCAGTACACGCGACATCGTTATCAATCGTTTTGGGCAGCGTAACAACGTTAAGTCCCTCTTTCATCAAGCGGTAGGCATTTTTCTGTGTGCCGCCGCCGCCCAAACACACCAGCACATCCAGGTTGTGATTGTGATAATTCTCGACGATAACATTGGTCATATCCATCTCTTGATCGCCCATCATCATGCGGTGGGGCTTATCGCGGCTAGTGCCTAAAATTGTGCCGCCGATGGTCAGAATACCGGACAGGGCCGCCCCATTCAGCCGGATAAAACGATTTTCCAGTAAACCGCGAAAGCCATCCCGGAAACCGATCACGTTCATGCCATATTCACCGATAGCCGACTTACCGACACCGCGAATCGCCGCATTCAAACCGGGACTATCACCGCCCGCCGTTAAAATACCAATATGTTTTGCCATGTTATCATCCTTGTAAACACTTGTCGCGTGTAGCCTGATTGTCTGCATTTTGGGGAAACATTAGCAACTACCATGCCGCTAACAAACGTTCCGCTTCCGCCAGCGCTTCTGATGCTGCCAACGCCGTAATGCGCCCTTCCTTTGCCATACTTAACGGCACATAGGGGCGCGTATCGGCACATTCGATATTCCACAAATCCGCCGAATTGTGAATCGCCTGAATTGCCGCGTTAAGCTGCGTCTGAATCGCGGCGGCATTAGGGTGTGCGCTCCGATCATGATCTGAAAGGATCACCATTGGCGGCACACTGAAATAATCCGCGCAGGACACCATCTCGCCAAAAATCACGCGATCCCATAACGCCAATGCTGCCGTTTGTGCCTGCTGCGTTTCGGTGAGTTTAGCGGCAAGTTGATCGCGCACGCCAGAATCGCCCGCATCAGATTCCCCGATCAGCGTGCAGGCGCTCACGAACAACCATGCGGCTACTGTGATCCCCACTGCGACCAGGTAATGTGAATCTTCCCGTTTGCCCATTTGGAATACTCGCTGTTTCAGGAATCAGTTTACGCTTACGGCTTAATCATCACTAGCCATTTTACGCGCTTGCACGGTACAATGCGAACCGCTTTGGGAATTGTAAGGAGTCTGAATGTCCGTTCGTCGTTGGCTGAGTCTGATCGTCCTGATCGCCATATTGGGGCGGATCGCGTTTATCGTCCTGTTTGATCATACCCTATCGCTGCAAACATCCGGCTATGACACCTACGCCGTGAACGTGATGGAAGGGCACGGCTATACCCGGTATGAGGATCGGGACGCGGATTCCGATCTACCGCCGTTGTACCCATTTTTCCTGGTGGGCGTATACAAGCTCTTGGGCCGCGATCCGATCCCGGTAGCGCTGGTGCAAATTGGCTTAGATGTGCTGGTGATCCTGCTGCTGTTCTGGATCGGGCGGCGCGTAGCGGGGGATGTAACAGGACTCTTGGCGGCGGCGTTTTACGGATTTTACCCGTATTTGTTGTATCAAAATTTGACGCTCAACGACACGGGCATTTTTATCCTGCTGCTGGTCGCAGGAATCGCTGCCGCGTATAAAGCACATGATGTGCAAGATTCGCGTTATGATTGGCGATGGGCGGTGGCGCTCGGTATATGTTTTGGTCTCGGCGCGCTGACCAAATCGCTGATCATCCTGCTTCTGCCCATGTTGGCGCTCTGGTGGTGGGTGGAAATCGGCTTCCGTGCGACGCTGCGCTTGAGTCTGGTAAGTGGAATCGCGCTGGCGGCGGTGATGGCTCCCTGGATAATTCGCAACACGCGCTTACATGGCGAATTGGTTCTGCTCAGCACCAACGGCGGGAGCAATCTGCATCAGGGCAATAATTCCTGTGTGGCGGATTATCTGGCGCGCGGTTGGGATGCGCAGTGGGTGAACTGCCTGGCAATCGTACCGGATGATCTCAGCGAACCGGCAGCGGATCGCTGGCATCGGGAACAAGCCATCGATTATTTGCGCGAAAATCCCGGCGCATGGCCCCGTCTGTTCTGGACAAAATTTTGGGTGCTGTGGAGTCCGGCGATCATGCCCTACGATCTGCCACCCGATCCGTATCTGATCGATGATGCGGTGCTGCAATACAACTCTACCGCGTTTCAGGCAGCGCGCGTGATCCATATACTGTATTTTGGGCCTTTACTGCTGTTGGGCATCTTAGGCTTAACCCTCGCGTGGCGCGATAAACTCAAAATCGGGCCGTTGGTCGCGGTGATCGTGGCGATTACGATTACCTATATGCTGTTTCACCCATCCACGCGCTATCGATCTCCGGCTGATCCGTTTGTGTTTGTGCTGGCAGGCTATGCGGTTACGCGCGCGTGGGCGTGGATCGTGCCGCGTTTGCCGGAAAAATATCGTTGGGGAGCACAGGCTACGACATGAACATTCTGCATATCATTCCCTATTATGCACCCGCCTGGTCGTATGGCGGGGTGGTGCGCGCGGCAACCGATATGACACGCGCGCAGGTCGAGGCGGGGCATAGCGTCACGGTCCTGACCTCGGACACATATAACGCCACCGAACGCCTGATCAAACTCCGTGAAACGATTGACGGGGTAGAGGTGTGGCGCGTGCGCAATCTGAGCAATAATTTACGCGCTAAACTTAACCTCGCGCAACCCTGGCGAATGCCCGCCACCGTCAAACTCGTGCTGCGCCAGCACAAATTCGACATTGTGCATTGTCACGAGGTCCGCACAGTGGAAAA
>JAFGJA010000451.1 GCA_016929355.1 Anaerolineae bacterium
GGTGGTGGCTGTGCGCGATACCGGGTATGGGATTCCGCCGGAACACCTGCCGCACATCTTCGAAAAATTCTACCGGGTAAAAGACAGCCGCCTGCGCCATATTCATGGAACCGGGCTGGGCCTGAGTCTGGTCAAGGCCAGCGCCAAAGCGCACGGCGGCTATGTGACTGTCGACAGCGAGCCGGAGGTGGGCAGCGTGTTTACGCTGTACTTGCCCCTGTATCCTGACGTGCCGGGCCAGAACGCCCATGCGATCCGGCGGCTGGACCTGTCAGAATACATTTAGCACGACGGACAGCCGCGCTCCTCAATCTCGTGATCATCATAGTCCGGGGCGAGGTTTGTCCAGCGGGCATCCGGATCACGCCGCAAACCACGCACCACACTCAACCCGACCAATCCACCAACCACTGCGATCAGAAAATCCATGTTCATACCTCCTTGTTGGGGGATACAAGCGATACACAAAACAGCACCCGGTCGGGTTTCCACCGAACCGGGTACTATGAGAGATCGTAGCGCATCGCGCGGGCGCTGACCATTAACGTTTTCTTAGATCGGGAACCAATCGGGCCGGAGTGGTGTATCGCTAGTGATCGAGTCGTGGAAATATATCTGAAAGGTAACTCTGTGTGACAGGAGAATTGATCACGCGCGCCGCGCAGGGCGATGCAGACGCCTACGAACAGATCATGCATCTTCATCAAGAGGCCGTCTTCCGGTTGGCGTATGTGCTGTTAGGCGATGCGCAGGATGCCCAGGATGTTGCCCAGGATACGTTTATCCGGGCCTATCACCAGTTGCATCGATTCGATACAACGCGACCGCTGCGCCCCTGGCTGCTGCAAATTACCCGGAATCTGGCGCGTAACCGCCAGCGCGCCACCGGACGGTATCTTGCCGCGTTACAGCGCGCGTTTATGTTGAAACCGCGCGCCGCCCTCATTGCCGCCAGCGCGGAAACCGAGCACGTTCAACGCGGCGACGTCCAGATGCTTTGGGAGGCCATTCAGCAGTTGCCCACCCCCGATCAAGAGGTGATCTATTTGCGATATTTGCTAGACCTGTCAACGCAGGAAACGGCAGATATTCTAGAGATAAAACCAGGAACCGTAAAATCGCGGTTGAGCCGGGCGTTAGACCGTCTGCGGGGAATTGTACAGGATGATTTCCCTTTGTTGATGGAAGGACGGACTTTATGAGCAAGCCGCCGACACCACCGCCAGAAGTAAATGACGACACATGGACCAGGTACGTACACGACATGTCACAACGCTTTGAATTCCCCCCCACTCCCGACATTGCCGGTGCCGTGCGGGATCGCATCGAACCAGAAAACAGGGGCTTTCGTCCGCTGGTAATGCGCGTGGTGCAGCCCGTTGCGATCCTGCTGCTGGTGATGATCCTCATCGTGCTGCTGGTGCCGGACCTGCGCGCACGCGCCTTTGACTGGCTTCATATCGGCGCGATACGGATCGTCAACGAGTCCCCTGTCGCGACTCACACACCGGAACTCGAATTTGACGTGACTCCGATCGGGTCGATTCTCGACTGGGAGTATGAAATCACGTTGGCCGACGCTCGCGACCGGGTCGATTTTCCCATCCCAGACGTGCCTGAATTAGGCGAACCGGACGCGATGTTTTTCTACCAGCTAGAGGAACCAATGGTGATCCTGGTATGGGAAACCACCACACAGGCCCCGATCAGTTTACACCTGATCGGATCGGCAAACCGGGCGTTCAAATACAGCGCGGAGGACGAGATCAGAACCGAGGTCAACGGTCATCCGGCGTTATGGCTGTCCAGCCCGCATCTATACGAGATCATGCCGCAAACGGACAGCGTGATCCAGCGTTTTGTGAATGGCCGCGTTTTGATCTGGGAAGCGGACGGCATCACGTACCGGCTGGAAGGGGATTTGACGCTGGCCGCCGCCCGACAGTTAGCCGAATCAATCGAGTAAACGGGAACCAACCGCGCCGGGCCGGTGTATACGGATTGAATGGCCAACTTACACAAGGAGAACACAACATGGCAGCAACTCGAAAATCAATCCGGCGAATCATGATCGGCAGTCTGGCGTTGATCGCATTGTTGGGGATGGCAGCGCTGGCACACGCCAAAATGATGCCCTACGTAGAACCCCTTGACGGGGATTGGGGCGGGATCGACGATCCCTTTGTGCTCGATGATCCGCACTTTGCAGCCTTCTATGGGCGGCTCGATTCGAGCAGCGACGTGGACGCCATCGCGATGACGTTTAACGAACCGGCGGAAGCGATGCGCAGCGATCTGGTGGTGCCGGTATGTGGCGACCGGTTCGTCAATTTTTACCCTTCGATGGCGTTGATCGGACCCGGCCTGGACCGGCCTGACGATCTGGCCGCGCTGCCGTTCGACTTGCCCGCCGAATTTGGCGCGATCATCATGGAATCACAGCGCCCAACCGGCACGGTTGCCCGCCCCATCAGTGATGAATGGCAGCTATTTGAGCAGCTAAACGCCAATTATGAAGCAATGGTCTTCGAAGCCGACATTCCGCAGGCTGGCGAATACATGTTGGTGATCTGGGATGCAGGAAAACAGCGTGGAGCCTATACTCTGATCACCGGGGCCGTACACCCCACTGGTGACGTTTTTCCAGGCGAGCGAGAATTTAATACGCGCTTCGCATTAATCCGAAGTGGCGCGTGGATCGGTCAGTACTGTGAGATTGAGAAGTAGTCTCAGGTGAGTTAATGCAAGTTAGTCGCATCCGCCAACATGCCGCCGGCCTGGGCTTTACCCAGGTCGGCATTATACCCGCCGCCCCTTCGCCGCACCTGGACGCCTATGTCCGCTGGATCGCGGCGGGGATGCATGGCACGATGAACTATCTCGCGCGCCCAGATCGCCAGGACCGCCGCCGCGATCTCACCGTGATCCTGCCCGGCGTGCGCTCGCTGGTGATCGTTGCGCTGGATTACGGCACCCAGGCGATCCCCAAATCCGTCCTGACCGATCCCCGGCGCGGGCGCATCTCAAATTACGCCTGGGGCGCGGACTACCACGCGATCATGACGCCGCGCCTGGAACAACTCGCTGACCGGCTGCGCACCGACTCCGGTGACGAGGTCGCCAGCCGGGTGTATGTCGATACCGGCGCGATCCTTGAACGCAGCCACGCCCAACAGGCCGGACTCGGTTTCACCGGCAAAAACACGATGCTGATCCATCCCCGGCGCGGATCGTTTATATTCCTGGGCGAGATTTTGACCACGCTGGCATTTGACGCAAGCGACTACGACACGCCGCACCGTGACACCATGTGCGGCACCTGTACGCGCTGCCTGCACGCCTGCCCGACCGGCGCATTCCCGCAGCCGTATGTGCTCGATGCGCGGCGCTGCATCAGCTACCTGAC
>JAFGJA010000452.1 GCA_016929355.1 Anaerolineae bacterium
GGTCACATTAGCCAGCAAAATCTCGCCGGAGGAATGCGCGCAGTTGAATCTCGGCTACATGGACCCGGCGAGCATCAACGTGGATGAGTGGCGGGATCGTGAGGATGAGGGGATTCTGTACGTGCCGAAGGCGGGCGAATATTTGTATCGGGTAAAATCCAAATAGGACGCAGATTCACACAGATAAAAACAAAAAATCTGTGTATTCTGTGTTCATCTGTGTCCGAATAGAATTTCAACTTGGAGAAAAAAATGACGACATATCACATGGGTATGGTTGGACTGGGTGTGATGGGGGGCAATCTGGCCCGGAATCTGGCCTCGAACGGATTCTCCGTCGCAGGCTACGATCTGGACGAGAGCAAACGGGCCGCTTTTGATCAGCACGCCGAGGAAGGCGTTAAAAGCTTCCCTGATATTGAGAGTTTTATCGCTGCGCTGGAAGTGCCGCGCCGGATCGTGCTGCTGGTTCCGTCGAGCGTGGTCGATCAGGCGATTGCGCCGCTCAAGCCACATCTGAACAAGGGCGATCTTCTGATCGATCTGGGCAACAGTTTCTTTGGCGAAACAGAACGACGCTCGGTTGAACTGGAAAAAGAAGGTTTCTTGTTCATTGGCAGTGGTGTCTCCGGCGGCGAAAAAGGTGCGTTACGTGGTCCGGCGATCATGCCGGGCGGACAAAAAGAAGCCTATGCACTGATCGCACCTGCGTTTGAAGCGATCTCCGCGAAAGTGAACGGTGAACCGTGCGTGACCTACATCGGGCCACGCGGTGCGGGGCATTATGTGAAGATGGTCCATAACGGCATTGAGTACGGCATCATGCAGGTCATCGCCGAAGCCTATGATCTGCTCAAGCGCGGCATCGGGGCCACCAACGAAGAATTGCATCAGGCGTTTGCCGAGTGGAACGCCGCCGAGATGAACTCCTATTTGATCGAGATCACGGCGGATATTTTCACGCATACCGATCCTGACACCGGGAAATACATCGTGGATTTGATTCTGGACGAGGCCAAGCAAAAGGGTACGGGCAAATGGACCAGCCAGAACGCGCTTGATCTCGGTATCCCCACGCACACAATCAACGCGGCAGTGGAAGGGCGCGTCATTTCCGGGCTGAAGGAAGAACGCCTCGCAGCAGAAAAGGTCTTTAGCGGGCCGGATGCGACCTTTGCGGGGGATCGTGCGCAGTTCTTCACCGATGTGCGTCACGCGCTCTATGCGGCGATGTTGGCGTCTTATGCGCAAGGTCTCGCGCTGATCCAGGCAGCGAGCAAGGAATACGATTACGACCTCGATATTGAGGGGATCGCGCGTATCTGGCGCGGCGGCTGCATCATTCGCGCGACACTGCTCGAAGATATTCGCCAGGCGTACAGCGCCCAACCCGATCTGCCGAATATGCTGCTGGCAGAACCCTTCCGCACACAGATCGAGGAACGTCAAGCCGGGTGGCGGCGCGCAATTCAAACCGCCGTTGCGCACGGTATCCCCGTGCCGGGTTTGGCCGCATCACTCGCCTACTTTGATGCGTACCGCACCGGACGCCTGCCCGCCAACCTGACGCAGGCACAGCGCGACTATTTTGGATCGCACACCTACCGCCGCATCGACAAAGACGGCATTTTCCACACGGAATGGGAAGATTAGGAGAATATTTCTTATATGGCTAAAAATGTAATTGTCGCCCAATCAGGCGGCCCCACCCCGGTCATTAACAATTCACTGCGCGGCGTGATCGAAGGTTGCTTCGACAAACCGGAACTTTTCGGCACAGTGTACGCGGGTTGGCATGGTATTGAAGGTGTGCTGAAAGAGGAACTGCTCGATCTCTCCGCGCAAAACTCCGACGAAATCGCGCTGCTGCGCACGACACCCGCCGCCGGATCGATTGGTACGTGCCGCTACAAACTCAAAGGCCACCAGCAGGAAGATTTCGAGCGCGTGATTGAAGTCATGAAAGCGCATGATGTGGGCTATTTTTTCTACATCGGCGGCAATGACTCGATGGACACCGCGCATAAAGTCTCCCAACTCGCAGCGCAGCGCGGCCTGGATATTATCGCGGTGGGCGTGCCCAAGACGATTGATAACGACGTGGGCGATTCTGAGTTTAAGTTGATCGATCATACACCCGGTTACGGCAGCGTGGCGCGTTATTGGGCACTGAATGTGCAGAACGCTGACCAGGAAAATGCCGGGTCAAGCCCTGCCGATCCGGTCTTGGTGCTGCAAGCGATGGGGCGCAAGATCGGTTTTATTCCGGCGGCGGCGCGGTTGGCCGATCCGAAGCGGGAAATGCCCCTCTTGATTCTGCTAACCGAAGCGGGCCTCACGCTGCCTGAACTGGCGGATCAGGTCAATGACATGCTCAAAAAACACGGACGCGCGGTGGTCGTGGTTAGCGAAGGCTTTGACGTGGGCGACATCGGCGCACGCAAAGACTCGTTTGGACACACCGAATTCGGCGCAAGCCAGATTCAGGTCGGGCAAGCGGTGATCAACTATCTGAATCAGGCTGGTTTGCCCGTCCCCGGTTCGGCACGGATGAATGTTCCCGGCACGGATCAGCGTAACGGCATGATGTACGCCTCGACGGTTGATCTGGATGAAGCGTATCTGGTTGGACGTAAAGCGGCTGAAATCGCGGCAAGCGGCGAAAATGGCTACATGGCAACCACGCTGCGCCAGCCCGGAAACATCTATCATGTCAAATTTGATAAAGTGCCGTTGGAGCAGGTTGCAAACTCAGAACGCTTTTTCCCGAAACACTGGATCGCCGAAAGCGGCGTGGATGTGACCGACGACTTTATCGCCTACGCCCAGCCCTTGATCGGCACGGACTGGCCCGCGATCCCGGTGGTGAACGGACTCCAGCGTTACGCGCGCCTGGAACCCGTTTTCGCGGAGCAACTATTGCCGGATTACGTGCCACAGAATTATCGTTAACCTCACCCCCCAACCCCCTCTCCACGCATGGCGAGGGGGAGTCAGGTGTTTTTAAGTTTTCTCTTATTTTTACCCTGATTTTCTCCGCGTTCTCTGATCCGATCTCTGATCGGCCTTTGCGGTGAATAATAGACTCTATCGGCAATAAGGCTTGTTGGATATGATCGGACTAAAAGGAGCACCAGACAACGGACGACATGAGATGATCAGCTAC
>JAFGJA010000453.1 GCA_016929355.1 Anaerolineae bacterium
AGAATAAGCAATTTGATCGCCCATATTACAGCAAATACGATCCGGGACTGCCTCTGCTGGCGGTCCCGTTTTATGTTATAGGGGATTGGATCGCGGAGATTAACGCGGCGCACCGTTACCATGTGGCGGCGCTGGCGGTGCTGTTGCTCCCGGTGATCGCGGCGGCGCTGGCGGTAGTGGGCGTGGCGCGATTGGTTGGTGCATTATCGCCGGAGGTTGAAACAGTCCGGCCAGGACAGTCAAAAGCCTGTAAAGGGGCTAGATGCAACCGGACGCAAGTCATCACTATCCTTGCCGCCGGACTTGCGACGCCGCTCTGGGTCTATGCGCGCACGCTGTTCGCGGAAACGATCCTGGCGGCGGCGCTCACCTGGGCAGTGGTGATTATTTGCCGTAGTTCACCTCACCCCCCGGCCCCCTCTCCATTCGATGGAGAGGGGGAGTCGAGTCGTGAATGCAATATCCCCTCTCTGTTGACGGGGAGGGGGTTAGGGGGTGAGGTTTTCGCCGGGATTGTCTTTGGCATCGGCATCCTCACGCGCGCCGCGTTTGCGATCTACCTCCCGGCGCTGATCTGGCTGATCGTGCGCAGTCATCCCGCGCAGCGCTGGCGTGATCGCGCGATCCGGCTGGTGGTGTTCGGCGCAGGAATCGCACCCTTTGCGGCGCTGTTACTGTGGCACAACGCCTACCGTTTTGGCGATCCGTTGCAATTTGGCTATGAGGAGGAGGGGTTTACCACGCCTGTATGGGAGGGCGTGGTCGGACTGCTGATCAGTCCGGGCAAAAGTGTGTTTCTCTACGCGCCGCCTCTCATTTTGAGCGTGATCCTATGGCCGCGTTTCCGGCGAGTATATCCCGCGTTGGGCGCATTTTTGGCGGTGGCGTGGGGGAGTGCGCTGGTGTTTTACGGCGCGTGGTGGGCATGGCATGGTGGGTGGTGTTGGGGGCCGCGTTTTTTAGTACCGTTGCTGCCGTTGAGTTGTTTGCCGTTTGTTACACGCTTTGTAGGGGAGCACCGATGTGTGCTCCCGGTCGCGCAAAGCTCGACAACACAGATACCTGGTTTTGTCATGCAGGGCGGACCCATTGATCCGCCCCTACAACAACAACTTGCGATTTGGTTGCTTATCTTCGGCCTCGTGATTCAACTGCTCGGCGTGCTGACCGACGTGACGCCGCACTATGCCGCGCTGACCACGCCCGACGGCAGCACCGATTATGCCGCGCTGCACATTGATCCGCGCGAAGCGGGGATCGGGTATGCGGCGCGACAGGTGATCGCGGGGCATACGGAACCGCGCGCGCTGTTGCACCTGAACGATACGGGACTCCCGCCTAGCTGGACGTGGGGAGTCCCGGTGCTGTGTGTTATCGGTCTGCTGTGGAGCGGGTGGCGGTTGTTACTTTTTACGAATGATTGCGAGTCGGGCTGAATGACGCACACTAAACCTTGCCAAGCGCGCTGTCGCGCGGCACAATGGTATCTGTGAATTTCCTTTTAGATACGGGAGTTAATGCAAATGATGGGATTAACAACCCTCAAGCGGCGCGGGCGACGTTTCGTGCGTGGCGTGTTATATACCATGACCGCCCTGCTGCGTGCGGCAGATGATGCGCTGAGTCAGAATGCAGGCGAAGAAAAGCGCGAATTTTTCTATGGCGGGCAGGCGGTGATGGAAGGCGTTATGATGCGCGGGCAGTATAATGCCGCGATCTCGGTGCGCCATCCGTCCGGTTCAATTGTCGCCAAAGAAGTGCCGCTCAACGCGGCGCTGTACCGGGGCCGGATTGCGAAAATGCCGTTTGTGCGCGGCCTGATCCTGCTGTGGGATGCGTTGGGACTCGGCACAAGCGCGCTGATGTGGTCGGCGGATGTGGCGCTCGAAGAAGAGGAAGACATTGATTTTTCGCTGGAAGGGGCCGCCGGGGTTGGTTTGGTGCTGGTGTCGCTGACGTTTGGGATCGGCCTGTTCTTTGTGCTGCCGGCGGCCATTTCCGAAGCGGCGCTGCGTTTAACCGGGTTGGATAGCAAACTGCTGGCCGATATTCTCGAAGGCGTGGTTAAGCTCGGTTTACTGATCGGTTATATCTGGGCGATTGCGTTCATGGACGATGTGAAGCGGCTCTATGGCTATCACGGCGCGGAACACAAGACGATCAACGCCTATGAAGATGGCGCGGAACTCGTGCCGGATGTGGTGAAGACGTACCCGATTGAACACCCGCGCTGTGGTACGGCGTTTTTGCTGACGCTGGTGGTGCTGACGGTGGTGATCCACATGTTCACCCCGCGCCCTGATTCGATTCTATTCCTGTTCCTGATCCGCATCGGGCTTATTTTCCCCATCGCCGGGATTGCGTATGAAGTGATCCGTTTCACGGCGCAGAATCTCGATAAAAAATGGGTGCAGCTCATGATCAAGCCGAATCTGGCGCTGCAACACCTGACCACGCGCGAACCGGATAAAAGTATGGTTGAAGTGGGCATCTGGTCCTTGAAGCGCGTATTGGCGGCGGAAAAGTCCGGGGTGGCGATCACGGAATCGACGGTGACGGAAGTTGTGCCCGCGCCGGAAACGGGCGTAGCTGATCCTGTGCCCGAACCATCGGGGGATTAAGTAGGGGATACGCCCTTACGAAAAGCAAATCCCGAATCAATTTCCCCGGCGCGTTGGCTTGTCGTATACTCATCTCATCAATCTTTGTGGCGTGAGGATGAGGCGAATATGAGCGACGAGAATTTTTTACTCAACGCGCCGGATGGTGTTGCCCGTTATGAGGCAACCAGGGATTTACTGCGCGGTGATCCGGCTACCGTGATTCCACGACTGGAAAAAATGCTGGAAGATGGGACCGCGCGCTATCCAAGCGAGATCAAAGAGCTGCTGGAAATCATCAAAGCGGGGCGAGCGGATGAAGTGCTGGAAAAATGGACATTTCACAGCCATGCGCCATCCGAACCCCCGCGCCCTCGTACCGAAGCTGAAAGAATCGAAGCGCTGGTGAAGTCGGTAGGCGATCCACTGCGGGTAAACCAGCCGTCTGCCGAACGTGCGCACCGGAAATTGGTCGAGATTGGCGCGGCGGCAGTGCCTGCGCTGGTTACGCGGTTGTATGATGATCGCGCGAAAAAGCGGCGCTTTGGCCTGCTCAAAGTGTTGGGCGAGATCGCGGCACAGGGTGATGAATCCGCGCTGGAAGCGATCAAGGCGGCTGGCGATCACGAAGATCGCAGCATTGCGGGTCCGGCGGGGGCGGTGTTGAAACAGTTGCAGACGGACGATTAGTTAGTGCATGTATTTAAAATGCGCCTTCGCGGATTTGGTAGAATCCGCTCGAAAACCTGACTCCCCCTTGCCATCGCATGGAGAGGGGGGCGGGGGGTGAGGTAAACCTGATTCATGTCCACCGTTGTTAAACTGACCCATTTACAGAAAACATTCCGCGTCAAACACAAAGCATCCGGCTTGCAGGGCAGTGTTAAGGCGTTGTTCAGCACCGAGTATCGTACCGTCGAAGCGGTCAAAGGCGTCTCGCTCGAATTGCAGGAAGGCGATCTGCTGGCGTTCATCGGGCCGAACGGCGCGGGCAAAAGCACCACGATCAAGATGCTGACCGGGATTCTGTTCCCCACCGAGGGGGAGGCGAATGTGCTCGGTTATGTGCCCTGGCGACAGCGCCGCCAACTGGCGTATCACATCGGCAGCGTGTTTGGGCAAAAGCCGCAGTTGTGGTATCACCTGCCGCCCGTCGATACATTCGAATTGTTCGCGCACATCTACGAACTGGATCGCGCTGCGTTTGAGCGTCGCAAAACCTTCTTGATCGAGGCGTTGGGGATCGGGGATTGGCTGCATACCCCGGTGCGCAAGCTCAGTTTGGGCCAACGGATGCGCTGCGAGATTGCGGCGAGTATGCTGCACGGGCCGCGTATCCTGTTTCTGGATGAGCCGACGATTGGCCTGGATGTGGTCGCTAAACAAGCCCTGCGCGATGCGATCCAGCAGTTGCACGACGCCGAAAACCTGACCATTTTCCTGACCAGTCATGACGCGGGCGACGTGGAAACGCTCTGCAAGCGCGTGATCGTGATCAATCACGGGCAAGTGATTTTTGATGATCGCACGAGCGCGCTCAAACGGCGGTTTTTGCGGCGCAAGGTGATCGGCGTGCGCTTCGGCCAGCCGATCCCCGATGATTTTGCGGTGCGCGATGCTACTATCCTCAAACACGGGACGTGGGGCGCGAAAATCGAACTGGATACGCATGTGCGCCCGGTGGAGGATGTGATCCGCGCGCTGATGGATTACGCCCCGGTGGTCGATATTACCGTCGAAGACCCGCCGATGGAGGAGATTATCCGCGAGATTTACCGGGCGGATGAATCCGTGCGCGTGGCGGGAGTTGGCCCGGTAGAAGCGGAAATTCCCCTGGAAAAAGCAGAATAGGACGCGGATGAACGCAGATGAACGCGGATTATTTTTTGATTCTATCTGTGTTTATCCGCGTGAATCTGCGTCCCAATAGCAAGGATCACGCATGAACAGGCTATTTTATGGGGTTGGCGCGTCGGTTTTGAGTCTGGGCGGGTATTTGTGGTGGCAGTCACAGATTCAGCCCGCGCCGTATGATGAGATGTTCGCGGTGCAGGAGCATCCCGAAAGCCAGCTAACGCGGCGTTTTATCCCCCTGAGTGGGGCGGTTAATTTCCGTGATATTGGCGGTTATACGGCGCAAGATGGGCGGCGGGTGGCGTGGGGGCGCGTGTATCGCTCGAACGATCTGAGCGCCCTGACCGATGCCGATGTGGTCGCGCTCACCGATCTGCACATTCGCACGATCTGCGATCTGCGCAGCCCTGCCGAAACCTTGCGTTTCCCGAATCGCGTGCCGGAAGGGGTGAACGTCCGGCATATCCCGATCTTCACCCGCGATCCCCTCAGCATCAGTTTGCTGTTTCTGCGGCATCGTCTGGACCCGATTTTCAAATGGCATTATCGCGCGATGATCATCGACGAGGGCGCGGCGGCATTGGGTGCAGTCCTCAAACTCGCTGCCGATCCCGCTCATTTACCACTGGTCGTCCACTGCACGAGTGGCAAGGATCGCACGGGGGTGGTTACGGCGCTGCTGCTGCATATCTGCGGCGTGCCGCGCGCGACGATTGTGGCGGATTATATGCTGACCAATCGCACGATTGAGGATTTTCTCGCCACTTACCGCGCCACGATGCATCGTTATCCCATTGCGCGGCTGTTGAAGATCGAGCAGTTGTACCCGATTCTCTCCGCCCGCGCCGAACTGATCGAACACGCGCTCGATCACATCACCGCGACGTATGGATCGCTCGATGCGTATCTGCGTGGTCCGGTGGGCTTGACCGAGGCGGAACTCGACGCGATTCGGGCGAATGTGCTGGTGTGATAAAACCAGAATAGGACGCAGATTCACGCGGATAAACGCGGATTAAAATCTGATCTTTGGGCCTTCTCTTGATTTTACCTTGCTTTTCTCTGTATTCTTTGTGACTTTGTGGTGAATAAGGATTTTTTGTATGACCACAACCACCCTCGCCGCCCCAGATCGCGGGACGACGCGCGCGCAGGTCCGCAAATACAGCGCTATCGCGCGCATCAACGTGCAAAATAGTCTCGCTTATGCGTGGGATGCGCTCGGTCAGGGCGTGTTCGTGACGTTGTTCATTTTTGTCTTCGCGCAGTTGTGGAAGACCACGTTTAAGGCGCAAAACGTCCCCGATGGCGGCACGATTGCCGGATTGACGCTGGTGCAAACGCTGTGGTATTTCGTGTGGGCGGAACTGATCCAGATTTCAAAAGCCAATGTCGCCTACACCATCCAGGAGGAAGTGCGCGACGGCAGCCTCGCCTATACGTTGGGGCGGCCCTATAACTATTTGCTGTACCATTTTTTTAGCGGGCAGGGCGGCGTGATCATCCGTATGGTGTTCATTCTCGCGTTTGGCTCGGCGGTGGCGCTGCTGGCGGTTGGCCCGCTCAACACCTTCCGCCCGGAAACCGTGCCCGCGCTGCTGCTGATTACGGCGCTGGCGTTCGTGTTGGATTTCTGCATGATGGCAATGATCGGCCTCACCGCGTTTTTCTTCGAGGATACCGCCGCGTTTCGCCTCATCTACTCGAAGATCAATTTCGTGATCGGCGGCTTGCTGCTGCCGGTGGATTTTCTGCCGGATGCGGTGCAGTCGGTGGCGCGCGTGCTGCCATTCAACCTCATTCTCTATGCGCCCGCCAAGCAGTTTGTCGCGTGGGACAGTACGCAATTTTTGGAGCAGATCGGGTTGCAGATCGTCTGGATCACGATTCTGGCGGGGTTGCTGGCGCTGTTTTTTCGCTATGGTACGCGCCGCGTGAGTATCAACGGGGGATAGGGCATGATCACACGTCTACGCCGTGAAATCGGCTTTGTGGTGCATCTCGTCAAGCTGAACTTGGCGGGGCTGATGGAGTATCGCGCCACGTTTTTGACGCAGGCCATCGGCATGTTTATCAACAACGGCATTTACTTCGTGTTCTGGCTGATGTTCTTTGACCGTTTCGAGGAAGTGCGCGGCTACCAGATCGAGCAAATTTACCTGTTGTTCGCATTGGTGGCGGGCGGGTGGGGCCTCGCGTTTACGTTCGCCGGGAACGCCAACCGGATCGCGGGCCTGATCGCGCAGGGACGGCTGGATTATTACCTCACGCTGCCGCGCCCGGTGCTGCCGCACATCCTGTTCAGCTACATGAATCCCTTCACGATGGGCGATCTCTCGTTCGCCGTGATCGCGTATATCTTCGCGGGGCGCTTCGATGTGCTCTCGATCCTGTTATGGCTGGTGTGCGCGATCTGCGCGGCGATTATCTGCGTTTCCTTCATGGCGGTGATCGGCTGTGCGGCGTTTTTCATGGGCAATGCGGTGCAGTGGACATTTTATCTGGAAAATGCGCTGATCACGTTTTCGCTTTACCCGATGGGGCTGTTTCAGGGCGTCGCGCGCTTGCTGCTGTTCACGCTGATTCCGTCCGCGTTTATCGGCGCGGTCCCGGTGGAGATCGTGGAAACGCACAGTTTCGCGCTGTTGGGCGCATTGGCGGGCGCGGCGCTGGCCGGGATCGGGATCATGACGGTGGTGTTCCGCATAGGCTTGCGGCGCTACGAGAGCGGCAGCGCGATTAATGTGAATATTTGACCTCACCCCCCGGCGGAGAGGGGGAGTCTAGCGATTCGTGAATCGCCCCCATTATTCCTCTGTCACACGCGCATCATCAACGCGCGGTAACGTGTACGCAATATTGTCCACTGTCATCACCGCCTCAACTACGTCGCCCTTGTCATCCAGCACAAAACGTATGTCCAATGGGCGATCCTGGTCATAGAGCATGTGGAAAAACTCGGTTGCCGAACGCGGATAGAGGATCAAATAGCGTGACAAACGGCCCGGCGTGTTCACGTACAGATGCTTATTATAGGCAACGACGTAAATGTACCTGGTGGCAATCCCCAGTTCGGGCGGCGCTTCGTATGTGCCGACATACGCCGCGAACGTGGCCGGATCGATGTCGGGATCATAGCCCGCCTTTTCCAAACGGCGTTGGAAGGTGTTACTTGTACGCTCACTCCATTTTTTTGCCGCTTCGTTTTGCGGGAACAATGTGGACAAATCGTAAAGGTGCGCGCCCTGGGCGAGTTCTTGCGCCAGATCAAACGTGACGACTGTCTCAAAATCGTGGTAGTAGTACAGGTAGACGATCTGGTTTTTCAGGTCGTAGATGTTGGAATACAGCGTGGGATTGCGGCCTTCGGCGTGGGTTGCATCCAAAATATCGCGGAACAGCTCCACTGAATATGTGTTAGCTTCCGCGAGCATGGTCGTCGCTGTCTTGTAACGCGAGCATGTATACTTTTCGGGATCGCTTTGCGACTGGAGGAAATTGGTTGCGACCTGGAATGAGTCGGCTGTAGGCACAAGCTCAGTTGGTTCAACGATGATCGAAGCCCCGGTTGCATCTCCGAAAAGTAGTTGCGCGCTAGCCAGATAGTAGCGGCTGTATTGGTGGTAGAGGTCAACCACACAGTCAACGGTGGCGCATGTCGCCAAGGCGTAATCTTCCAATGAGCCGGGGTACAGCGGCAGATCGGTATCGATCTCGCTGCGTGTGTCAAGCGCAAGGCCATCGAAGAATAGGCCCTGATCATTCATGCCGCCTTGCATGAAAAAATTATCAAATCCAAAAGCGATACGCCCGTATTCATTCTCGGTAGCCGGTACAAACCATACTTGCGGGAGAGGGTTATTCCAATCTTCGTTGTTTCCGCCTAACACCACATCGTCATGCGCGGCGTAGAAGACGGTACAGCTCTGGTTTGGCCGGATGAAATCATCGCTATCATCTTGCGCGGCACAAACTGGAATCAGGATCAGGATACTGATCAGGCTTGCCAGTAGGACAGAAAATTTTGTGTGCATGAATCTCGCTCCTCAACGATACGCCGCATGAATTCGACAGGGGTATATCGTTATACGCCTGATTCGTGTCAATTTAGCAAACTGTTGGAGCAAATTCCCTGAAGCGGCTCCTTTCCCTATCCATCTATTAATCCACGTCACTCACACCCCAAAACGCGACACTGCCCTCGCTACTGCACAGGAGCGTGATCCGTCCTGCGTCCATCCGGCACAGCGCCAACGAGGAGGGATTCTCGCGTTCAGTTAATAAGGTTCCGCCTCGATCAAAAATCCGCACCATGTTCCCTTCCGAGGTGACGATAAATTCGCCATCAGTGTAGGCGTCGAGAATGCTGCTATCCGCTTCGCCGGGTATCGAGATCGTGCTTTGCAGCGCGCCATCAGCCATTGCATAGAGGCGGACGTGGCGCGCTGTGCCATCAAGTATGGTGAACAGGCTCCCATCCGGCGCAAAGGGATAATAGCCCATGCTGCGCGTATCGTGTGTATATATTGCCTCGCCAAACGTGATCGTTGACCCCTCGCGCGCGAACGGCAGCACGGTATCGCCCTGATAGGTGTTGTACGCGATTACGTTGTTCTGTGCTTCCAACCAGACAATCGGCGCAGCCAACGCCAATTCGCCCAGGAGATCGCCGTTGGTCGCATCCAGCACAACCAACCCCGCCGCGACGGTTTCGTCATCAAACGTGCTGGCAACGATTACCTCTCCATCCAGCGCATAGGCCGCGCCGCCACTGCTCAGATGGGGCACGGTGAAGCGCTGCATTTCGTCGCCGTTGGTCGCGTCAAAGATGGCAATTTCCCCCGCAGCGTCATCTAGCGGCGAAATTCCGATCATGATCTGTGTCCCATCCGGGCTGTAGGCGGTATTCGTCGCGTAACTGGTGGGAGAGGCGGCGCTTAGTTTTTCGGTGGGGATCACCAGCAGTTGTTCCCCGGTGAAGGTATCAAAGACCGTGATGATCGGTATGAAATCGGTGTAACTCATCAGGGTAAAAAGCGCCGCGCGACCATCGGGACTCAACACCGGATCGAAATACAACATGTCCTCTGCATCGAGGATTTGGCGCAGCGCGATTTGTTCTACTGTTTCCGTTGTGATCGCGGGGGGTAATGCGGCAGACTCGTCATCACTTTTGGAGTCCCCACAGGCGGTTAACAGCACACTCAGGACAAGGACCAACACACACAGGCTACGCATTAGCACACACTCCTCATGGATAGGGATAGCTATGTCCTCGGCAGTTCTGGTGCTGCATCCGTGTAATCCACCGCTAGCATGAGGCTGTGATGATGATCAGGGGCGGGAGGTTGGCCCCCACCCCGAAGCATATTATTTTTTCGCCAGACTCGCCACCCGTTCAAGCAGCGTGTCGATTTCTTCGATGGTGTTGTAATGCACTGGGCCGACGCGCACCATACCATGCGCGCCGCGTCCGAGCCGGTTCATGATCTCCACCGCGTAATAGTTGCCATCCCACACGTAAATGTGCTGCTCCGCGAGATATTCTGCAACCTGCAATGGCGTAAAACCGTCCATCTCAAAGATGACCGTTGGCACGCGCTCATGTCCCCTCGCCGGATTGGTGATGCCCCGCACGGTCACGCCCTTAATCGCCTGCAAACCCGCGATCAGATGGTCGGCCAGCGTGCGTTCATAGGTTCCAATGGCGTCCATACTCATTAGCAGCGAGCGGCGCAACCCGTGCGCATGGGGGAATTTTGCCGCGTCACCAAACTGATCGCCGACCCACGCGAGATAATCAATCGCGGCGGCGACTCCGTTGATCGTTTCAAAGCTGGCTGTGCCGGTTTCCCAACGGTGCGGGGGATGATCGTCGGCGGGGCGGACTTTGTAGGCGGGTAAACTCGCCAGTAGATCGTACTTGCCCCACAAAATACCGATATGCGGTCCGAAGAATTTATAGGCCGAACACAGCAGAAAATCACAACCGATCTCTTGCACGTCAATCGTGATGTGCGGCGTACTCTGCACCGCATCGACCACGTACAACGCGCCGGCGGCATGGGCCATAGCCGCGATCTGCTGGACCGGGTTGATCGTCCCGGCGGCGTTCGAAGCGTGAACCGTTGCCACCACTTTAGTCCGATCCGTCAGCGCCGCTTCGAGCGTATCCATATCGAGCGTGCAATCCTCAATGTGAATATCGACCCAGCGCACGGTCAGATCGTAATCGTCCGCAATGCGTGTCCAGGGGGTGACGTTCGCGTCGTGATCCATGCGCGTCAGCACGATTTCATCGCCCGGTGAGAGCATCTTGCCGATAGCCCGACTCAGCGCAAAAGAGAGCGTCGTCATGTTGGGGCCAAAGACGATTTCTTCGGGACGGGGCGCATTCACCAGGGCGGCGGCTTTTTCGCGCGCCGCATGGACCATCGCATCGGAGCGTTTACTGGTGGCAAACGCGCCGCCGTGATTCGCGTTCATGGTCATGTAGTAGGTGGTTACGGCATCCATCACCGGCTTGGGAACCTGGGTCCCGGCGGGGTTATCGAAGAAAATCGGGATACTGCCCGCATCGGTATGGTGATGCAGCGAAGGAAACTGCGTGCGTATGCGTTGAACATCAAAGGTCATGGTTTTTCTCACTTAGTGTAGAAAAAGATAGGTTACATCGGCGGCATTCCACCACCCAAATAATTCATCAATGATGATTTCGCTTCACCCAAATACCGCAAATTACGACGCACGATCACCCGGCATCCGAGTTCCTGGGCGAGTCGTTCCAGGAGTTCGGCCAGCCGGGATGATGTGACATAGATCATGCGCGGGCGTGCGCCAAATGAGGCGAAATAGGCGAGGGTGGTTAGTGGAACCTGTTCCCAAACCGAGGTCAGATCGGGGCCGGGTTGCAGCAGTTCGCCACCCATGATCGCGCCACTCCGCCCATGCACCGCCATCAGCATATAGGGAAAATAGGGCCGCTTATCTTTGTGTTCTCGGATGGGGGAGGGGATAAGAAACAGGTCCATCTCGATTTTATCCCGGTGTTGGGGTAATGTTTTCACCTCGTCCAGTAGGTCCGTATCCATCGGCATGTAAAGTCTGCCTTTTGGCTCCGGTGGCATCGGTTGGATCGTGTCCTCCCAGACCAGTGAGTTACTCTCTTGGCGCGGCACACGGACCAGATAGCGTTCTGTCGCCGGGTTGGGCAGCAAGCCGGGATTTGCCTTGAAACGTGGCGCAACATCCAGCAATTGTTGGATCGCCACCGTCAAAAAGCGCGCTTCGTCCGCTTCGATATACCAGGGGACATGACCAGGGCGGTAGCTTTGGAACTGCGGCCATGCTTTTTTGCCGCGAAACTTGAGGCCCAGGTCTTTGATCACCTGGCGATCCGTATTGTCCAGATTGTTGCGATCTTCCCAAGAGGCTTGCAACTGCGGTGTTTCGATCACCAGAAAGGGGTTAAATTCCAGTTCCCGTTGCATCTGCCAGAACTTATACAGTCCGCGCGCGCCTTGATACAGCGCCATCGCGTAATGCTCACCAAAGTTGCCCATGACGCTGACATAGCCGATTTCATCCGTTTCAGGATTTTGCACCCCGAACAGATTCGCTTCATACATCCAATCCCAGGGCGCGAGGTCTTTCACCTGCATCCAACTCTCATGTAGTGCGCGCCATTCATCATGTGACGGTTGATTTTCGCGGGACATTGATTTAAGTCTCTCTGTCTAGAGGGATACTGGTTCCCTGTGTATTTACTAAAAACTAAGAACTGATAACTTCTTACTCACACTTGCCAACCGTCTGGCACAACTGCATCATGTGCAGCCGGTCATGCTGCGCGAGGAAATTCGCCACTTCGAGCAGCGTGGTTGGGCCAAAAATGTAATGCCGCGCCGGACGCACCCAGGCATCAGACTCTAATGCAGTCAGGAAGTCGATTGTTTGCTGGCGCTCGCGGGCAAATTCTAACGCGACGTGCCACGCTTTTTCCGGGCAGATGCGCGAGGCGGGGCGGGGCGGCTCTTTGGGCTGCGATAGGAACGGATTATCGGCCTGGGCGATTAATTGTAAGCGTGGACGCTGTACGTCGCGCTCCGCTTCGCCGAGATGACACAAAACCTCAATCGGGGACCATTCCGCCTCATCAGGGCGCATCTGCCAGACGTGCGGCGGTGTTTCGCGGACCATACTCAACAGCGCGGCCAGATTCCCGCTCAGGCGCGGGGCGATCTGGGTGGGTTCGTGCGGGCGCGGCGTGAGCGTTTCCAGCCAGTTTTCTTCCTGCACGCGGCACGCAAAATCCGCCAGCGAGCCGATCCCGTCCGGTTGGATGGGCAAATCTTCATGATCGTGGTTCGATCCGTCCGGTACGATCCAGAACGTATTCAAGCCCGCACGCCACGCCGGTTCGATGTCGTTTTCCCAATCGTCCCCGACCATGATCGCCTCATCCGCCTGCACGCCGAGCCGCGCCAGAATTTCCTCATAATAGGCCGGGTGCGGCTTGGAATAATGCATATTTTCAAGCGTCGTGACCAGATCAAACGGGATGTCTTGCACAGACACGCCCGCCCAGTCCAGCCGTTGTTCGATGGCCGTGCGCGGGAAAAATGGATTCGTTGCGACCACCACCTTGTATTCCTGCGCCAACAGCCATTCGACCAAGCGCCGCGCGCCGGGGCGTTTTTGCGTCACCGCCTGTAACTGCGGATAGATCGCGCGGTAAAAGTGATCCGCCGCCGGATCGAAATCGGCGCGGCTGATCTGGCTGGCGGCCAGCCAGGGATCGAACGCAGCGTAAAATGTCTCTTCATTGGTGCGGGTCGGATCGCTGCTTTTAACGACAGCGTGCGTGCCGGTCATCAGTCCTTTTGCACCGGCTGCCAAGCCTACTGTTTCGCGCAGGTGATTTTCCAACAGCGCCAGATAGTTCTGGACAAAGCGTTGGGCCGGATTGCCCAGCAGCGTATCATCGAGATCGAGCAGAATCGCTTTGATCATCATACCTGCCCGTCATCATCAGCATCATCAGGGAGCAAATCGGAGTGTTCCAGCGCTTCCCGAAACAGCTTCAGCCCGTCATTTTCCTCACTATCCAACGGGCAGCCCACGTAAGGGTTCTTAATCGGAATCTCGTGCAGCAGACACCACGCAGTTACGTCCATTTTGCGTTTCAGTCCCAACCACACAAGTTTGATCGTCAGTTTGAGCTGCATATTGCGGCTGGCATTGGCAAGTAGAATTTCCGGGACCGGACACTGCGCACAATCCTGCGGACGCCAGGACAGCGAATCGGGATTCGCATTAACAAGACGACATTCTTGCACGCTGCGTCCACGATTGAAATCTTCATAATAATGGGGACATTCTTGCCCCGCCGGGGTTCGCATAGTGGTTTTTTCCTCGCTAACAGTACGGTTTAAGCATAGGGTTTCACAGCCAGGGGGCCGAGCATGGGCTGCATGGCATCAATCATCAGCCTGATCCAAGTAGGGGTCTAGCTGTGCTGCTTCTTTGCGGCGTTGTTCTTTAACCCATGCCACCGGGTCTTCAAGGTGGGCGTCAACAAATTCTATTGGCCCAATTTCATCTAATAAGTGATTGAGCGATTGTCCCCAATGTTCTGCCACGCCGCCTGTCGTTATCGCGGGTGATCTTAGTTCTTCCACGCTCAGCGAATCGATGAGCATCTTTGCCAGTTCCTTGCGCTCGGATACGCTCAGGGCTTGGGCTTGTTCCAGAATTTCGGCGAGTGTCATCATGCTTGATTCCTCCGCAAATGATTCCCCTAGATTATAACACTGCTGCTGGTGAGCGCTCCATGCCGAGTGTACGCGATCTGGCCCGGTTGTCAATTCCTGGCTCCTGATCGACAATCTGGTAGACACTGCTGTAATGATTACT